>CALUYU010000107.1 GCA_944325075.1 Candidatus Gastranaerophilales bacterium | reverse complement strand
ATAGCTGAATATTTGAAAGAAATTAATAAACGTTTTCAAACCGGAGAGGCCAGAGAACATTCCTACCGTGGAGATTTGCAAACTCTTATTGAAAAAATGGTTAGCGGTGTTACGGCAATAAATGAACCCAAACATTTGAAAAATGTCGGTGCTCCGGATTATGTTGTAAAGAAAAAAGATATTCCGCTTGGTTATATTGAAGCAAAAGATATCGATGCTGATTTAGATAATAAGGATTATAAAGAACAATTTGAACGCTATCGTAATGGATTATCAAATTTAATTATTACCAATTATCTTGAATTTCGGTTTTATCGTGATGGAGAAAAAACAACATCTCTGCGCATTGGTCATATTGAAAATGGAAAAATCATTGCAAATACTGAAAACTTTCAAATATTTCAAGATTTGATATCAGGTTTTTGTGTTAACAGTGGGCAAACTATTCATTCAGCTTCAAAATTGGCAAAAATAATGGCAGGAAAAGCCAGACTTTTGGCTGATGTAGTAAAAAAGTCATTAAAAAGCTTTGATGAAAGTTATGATAATAAAACCCTTCAAGAGCAATATGTCGCATTTCAAAAAGTTTTAATAAGTGACATAACGCAAGAAGAATTTTCTGACGTTTATGCACAAACAATAGCTTATGGTATGTTTGCAGGCCGTTTAAATGACAAGAGTTTAGATAATTTTTCACGAATGGAAGCTTGTGAATGTATTCCAAAATCAAATCCTTTTCTGCGCAAATTGTTTGGCTATATTGCAGGTCCTGATATTGATGAACGTATTAAATGGATAGTTGATGATTTAGCAGAGGTATTTGTTGCGGTAGACTTACATGAAATTTTGAAAGACTTTGGCAAAGCCACTCAAACCAGAGACCCAATTATTCATTTTTATGAAACTTTTTTGAGTGAATATGACCCCAAACTTCGTAAAAGTCGCGGTGTGTGGTATACGCCACAGCCGGTCGTTAACTTTATTGTGCGTTCTGTTGATGATATTTTGAAAAATGAATTTGGTTTAAGTTCAGGCTTGGCCGATACTTCTAAAATAAAAATAAAAGTAAGAGATACCCAGTATGGCAACAAGTCCAAAGGAAAATATTCTTCTGAAATTGAAAAAGAAGTCCATCGTGTTCAAATATTAGACCCAGCAACCGGAACCGGCACATTTTTGGCTGAGGTTATTCGTCAAATACACGAGAAATTCATCTCTATGCAAGGAATGTGGACAAGCTACGTTGATGAACATTTATTACCCAGAATACATGGCTTTGAAATATTAATGGCCTCTTATGCTATGGCACATTTGAAACTAAGTTTAATGTTGAGTGAAACAGGTTATACCCCGACTAAAGAACAAAGATTAAAAATTTATTTGACTAATAGTTTGGAAGAACCGCATCCTGACACCAACACACTTTTTGCGACATGGCTTTCGCAAGAGGCTACCGAGGCCAATGAAATCAAAAGAGATTGTCCGGTTATGGTTGTTTTAGGCAATCCGCCATATAGTGGAGAGAGTTCTAATAAAGGAGAATGGATAACTCAGTTGATTGCGCCATATAAACAAGAACCTAATGGTGGAAAATTAAATGAGCGTAATCCCAAATGGATAAATGATGATTATGTAAAATTTGTTCGTTATGCGGAACAATTTATTGAGAAAAACAATAATGGTGTTTTGGCTTATATTAACAATCATAGCTTTATTGATAATCCTACCTTTCGCGGTATGCGCTGGCATTTATTAAACACTTTTGATAAAATTTATATTATAGATTTGCATGGTAACGCTAAAAAGAAAGAAACCTGTCCCGACGGTTCTAAGGATGAAAATGTTTTTGATATTCAACAAGGCGTATCAATTAACTTATTTATTAAAAATAATCAGAAGAAGAAAGGTCAACTTGCAGAAGTATACCATGCTGATTTATATGGAAAGAGGGAATCTAAGTATACTTTCTTAGCAGAACACGGATTAGATAACATAAATTTCAACAAAGTTACGTTATCCGCTCCGATGTACTTTTTTGTACCTAAAGATTTTACCTTAGAAAAAACTTATAATAAAGGATTTACATTAAATCAATTATTTATAGTTAATAATGTTGGTATAGTTACAGCAAGAGATAATTTAACGATTCATAATACAAAGAGAGAAGTAGAAAAGGTAGTATTGGACTTCATTTCTTCTGATGTCGAAGAGGCAAGAATAAAATTTAAGCTGGGAAAAGATGTTCGCGATTGGACTGTAAAAGGAGCTCAAAATGATATAATTAATACCAAATTTTCACCAGATAAAATTATTCCGATAAATTACAGGCCTTTTGATATTAAATATACATACTATACAGGTAAAACTAAAGGCTTTCATTGTTATCCTCGACAGGAAGTAATGCGCCATTTTATTAACCATGAAAATTATGCATTACTTGTGTGTAAACAATATAAAGCATTCCCTCAATATCATCATGTATTTATCGGGCAGAAAATATTTGAATCATCTATTGTCTCAAATAAAACCAGTGAAATTTCTTATGGTTTTCCTCTCTATTTGTATGATGATATAGATAATTCTCGTCGACCTAATTTTAATTCTGAGATTATTCAAAAATTTGCAGACGGCTTAAAATTACAATATGTTACGGAAAAATCTAACCAAGAAGGAACTTTTGCTCCGCTTGATGTTTTAGATTACATTTATGCCGTTTTACACTCTCCCAAATATCGTGAGAC
>CALUYU010000106.1 GCA_944325075.1 Candidatus Gastranaerophilales bacterium | reverse complement strand
AAACGGTTTTCTAAAAATGTTTTAATTGTTGCGCCTGGGCTTACTGTAAAAAGCAGGCTTCAAGTTTTAATGCCAGGCGGAAACAATAACTATTATAATCAGTTTGGCGTAGTGCCATACAGTCTAATGCCTAAAATAAATCAGGGTAAAGTACAAATCGTTAACTGGCAGGCATTAGCGTGGGAAACTGAAGAACAAATCCAAAAACGTAAAAGTGTTGATAAACGAGGCGTGAAAAGTGATATTGCCTATGCAAGAGAAGTTTTAGGTGATATGGCAAAGTCTAAAAACATTCTTGTTATTAATGATGAAGCGCATCACGCTTGGAGAAAAAATCCTGAAATTAAAGTAAAGGGTAAAGAAGCCGCTAAAGCAGCTGAAGAAGCAACAGTTTGGATTAGCGGCCTTGACCGTATCAACAATGTTTGCAAAATTTTAACTTGCTATGATTTTTCTGCTACGCCTTTTGCGCCTTCCGGCAAAAAGAATGATGAAGAAGCGCTGTTTACATGGATAGTTAGTGATTTTGGCTTAAATGACGGCATAGAGAGTGGCTTAGTAAAAACTCCGCGTGTAGTAGTGCGTGATGATGGCATACCTGATTCTACTACAATGAAATCTAAACTATATCATATCTATGCGCAGCCAGAAGTAAAAGACGATATTAACCGTTCTGCTAAACCAGAAGAACCATTGCCGGATTTACTGCGCCAAGCATATTATTTACTTGGTAAAGACTGGCAAGTGCAATTTAATAATTGGAAAAAAGAAGGCTCTAAAGTTCCGCCGGTAATGATTACAGTTGCAAATAGAACGGAAACTGCGGCACGTATAAAATATGCGTTTGACCATCAAAGAATTGATATTGATGAATTGTGCCATCCAGAGTATAACTTGCATATAGATTCAAAGACAATGGACGCTGCTGAAAATTCCGACGGCAGCAAAAAAGATGCTGCTATTAAACTGCGAGAAATAGCAGATACTGTTGGCCAAGTTGGTAAGCCCGGCGAACAAATTAGAAATGTTATTTCTGTCGGTATGCTTTCTGAAGGCTGGGACGCTAAGACCGTAACACATATTTTAGGGCTACGTGCGTTTAGTAGTCAGCTTTTATGTGAACAAGTAGTAGGGCGCGGATTGAGAAGGGTTTCGTATGATTTAGAAGAAGGGTCAGAATTATTTGCGCCTGAATATGTTAATATATTTGGTATTCCTTTTACTTTTCTGCCGCATGAGGGCGGAGACGATGGGCTTAAACCACCTGTAAAACCTAAAACACAAATAGAAGTAGTTCCAGAAAAGGCAGAGTATCAAATTAGTTGGCCGAATATTATAAGGTTCGACAGAGTATTTAAAAATAAACTTTCTCTCGACATAAGTAAAATGGATACTCTAACGCTTAGTGTTTCTGATACTCGCATTAGTGCAGAATTAGCACCAATCATTGATGGGCAGACTGATTTAACAAAATGCACTGAAATAGACTTAGAAAAACTAAGCAAAGAACTCCGTTTGCAAACGGTTATATTCAAAGCTACTGCCCATATTTATGAAATAATGCAGAGCGATTGGAAAGGACAAGGAACAAAGTTTAGCCTTTTAGGGCAAGTAATAAAATTAGTTGAAGATTATTTAAACTCTGATGTTATTGTATTTGATACTGGCTTATTTCAACCAACTGGACTTCGTAAACATATTATGTATATGATTAATATGAATAAGATTGTTCAGCACCTTTGGAGTTATATAAAACTGCAAACTACTGATAAACTTGTCCCTGTATTTGATACTGGACGGCCGGTACGTTCAACCAAAGATATGATGACATGGTATACTACAAAACCATGTGCTATTACACAAAAATGCCATATAAGTCATTGTGTTTTCGATAGCTCATGGGAAAGTACCGAAAGCTATAAATTAGAGCACAACAGCCATGTAAAAGCATGGGTAAAAAATGACCATTTAGGATTTGAAATAATTTATGTTTTTGAGGGTGTTGTACGTAAATATTATCCTGATTTTCTTATAAAACTTGATAACGGAAAAACTTTAGTATTAGAAGTAAAAGGACAGGAGAAAGAAAGGGATAGGGAAAAACGGAGAGCACTGGCTGAGTGGATAGAAGCAGTAAACAATTGTGGAGATTTTGGAGAATGGTGTAATGATGTTTCTTATAACGTAGGAGATATAGACGGTATCATTGAACTTCATGCTTCAAAATAACCATTAAAATCTCAAAGTAATTTAAAAACGGCGGCTAACGTATAATGCGTTATGCCGCCGTTTTTTATTCATCCGAAGTAGCAAAAATAGTTCTCAATAGAAAAACCAATGATAGCAGATTAAAATTAAAACTAATGCTACAGGTGTAAATAGTATAATTGATTTGAAAGCCATAATAGCTTCTGCTACATCATTCCTCGTTGACTTCAATTCATTACATACATTTAAAGTGGATTTTTCAATTGCCTGAACATCTTTTATTATTTCTTTAACTTCATTTACTGTTAAAGTCTGCGTTTGCACCGGCACGGCACTAATTGATTTTTGTAAATCGGTAAAGCCATTATTTATTTTTAAATTTAATTTTTGAGTATTTTCTGTATAAATTTTATTTTGCTCGTTTAGTTGCATTTTTAATGCCTGAATAGAATTTTGTATAAACACCAATGAAGCATAAATTTCATTTCCATTTACGTTTTTTCCTTCTTCTATTACTTCTTTTTTATTATTAGCAGCTTCGGCCCATCCTTGTAAGTCCATTTTATTCACTCCATTTCAGAATATAGTTAATCTCTTTCATAATCTTGCTGCAAATCTACTTTAAAGCCAGCTTTGGGTTGTTGCT
>CALUYU010000105.1 GCA_944325075.1 Candidatus Gastranaerophilales bacterium | reverse complement strand
TCAGTCGAAATTCAGAAAAAATATGTAGATATTTATAATGCTATGGTTAAAAATCAACAGTGTTATGAACGTGGAATTGAAGATTTAAAACTGGTATGTACTGCTCATATTGAAGCCTTACGAAGAAAAGGTAATTTAAAAAGAATAGGAGATTATATTCAGCCTTATAATGAAAAAAATATTGATGGTTTAATTACTTTAGAACAAGGAATTAATATTGAAAAGAAGTTTATTAATCCACAACGCTCCAACGCAAATTTGACCGGTAGAAAAATTGTTAGAAAAGGAATGTTTGCATATTGTACTCAGCTTAACAATGAAAATGTTGCTATAGCATATAGAAATGACGAAGATTGTGTTGTATCTTCCGTATATGATGTATTTGAAATTATTGATAGCAGTCAACTAATTCCAGAATATTTGATGCTATGGTTAATTCGCCCTGAATTTGGAAGGTTTGTTTATTGGGCATCTGAAGGTAGTGCTTATGAGTTCTTAAATTATAATAATCTTGCTGATTATTTAATACCAGTTCCTGAAATAAAAATTCAGCAAGAAATTGCAAATATTTATAAAGTCTATACTTTACGTAAGCAAATAAATGAACAATTAAAGGCACAAATACGTAATATTTGTCCAATTTTAATCAAAGGTTCGATTGACGAAGGAAACGCTGAAAGGAGAGAATAATGCTATGAAAGATATCTTTGTAAAGGGTCAATTTACAGAAGCAGAATTAGAAAAAGCAATTATTACTCTATTTGAGCAGCAAGGTTATATATATATAAATGGCGAAAATCTGCACAGAAAATATGAAGATATTTTACTTTTAGATGACTTGCGCCAATTTCTTTTCTCTCGTTATGCTGACGAAGTTTTAAGTGAAGTTGAATTACAAAAAATAATTAACAGACTTACCTTAATTCCAGCAAATCCACTTTACGCTGCTAATAAAGAAACCTTTTGGCTTATAAATGAAGGTTTTGATTTGCAACGGGATGATACGACCAAGGTAGCCTTACATGTAGATTATATTGATTTTGATGAGCCTCAAAATAATATCTTCAAAGTAGTCAACCAATATTCTGTACAAGGCGAACAGTTGCGCCGACCCGATTTGCTTGTTTTTATCAACGGCATACCTGTAGCAATTTTTGAGTTTAAATCAGCAATTAACGAAGATACTACGGTGCATGACGCATGGGAACAAATTACCATTCGTTATAATAGAGATATTCCTAAATTGATGAAATATTGTTTCTTGGCTGTAATAAGTGATGGCGCTAATACAAAAATGGGTACAATTTTCACTCCTTATGCTTATTACTATGCTTGGAATAAAGCTAATGAACAAGATAAGGTCGCCAATGGAATTAGTTCATTATTTACAATGATAACAGGTGCTTTTGCCAAAGAGCGTATAATTAAGTTACTCTGCAATTTTGTTTTTTATCCTGATAGCAGCAAACATACTGAAGCTATTGTTTGCCGGTATCCACAGTTTTTTGCAGCCAATAAGATGTTAGAAAATATTAAGCAGCATCTACGCCCTGCCGGAGATGGCAAGGGAGGTACATATTTTGGTGCTACTGGCTGCGGTAAAACATATACTATGTTATTTTTATCACGTATGATTGCATTACATGATACTGATACATTTAAAAACCCAACTATAATTATTATTGTCGACCGAGAAGATTTAGATACCCAAACATCAGAACTATTTGTTACAGCAAAAAGATTTCTACACGAAAATAATGTGCGAAGCATAGAATCTCGTGCTGATATGGAAAGAACACTTAAAGATAGACCAAGTGGTGGTATTTATATTACTTCAATTCAAAAGTTCTGTGAACAAACAGGTTTGCTTTCAGACAGAAACAATATCATTTGTATTTCTGATGAAGCGCACAGAACACAAACTGGTATTGGAGCTAAACTAAAAAAGACTGATAAAGGCGTTTTTACTACATACGGCTTTGCAAAATATTTGCGTGATAGTTTTCCTAATGCTACTTATTGCGGTTTTACTGGCACGCCTATTGATGAAACAATAGCTGTTTTTGGTGATGTTGTTGATAGCTATACTATGAAGGAATCTAGTGATGATGGTATAACTGTTCGTATTGCCTATGAACCACGCTTAGCACGTGTGATTTTATCTGAAGAACAGGCAAAACAAATTCAAAAATATTATGAAGCTTGTGCGGAACAAGGGTCGACTGAAGAACAGATAGAAAAAAGTAAGAGTGCTATGGCGCATATGAAAGCAATTCTTGGACATCCAGAACGTCTAAAAAAATTGGCAGCTGACATAGTATTGCATTATGAAGCCCTTTGCAATGAAAAACCAGAAATTGTCCAAAAAGCCATGATTGTCTGTGCGGACCGTGCAGTTGCATTTAGCCTGTTGCAAGAAATTTTAAAAATACGTCCAGAATGGGGTGAAAAGCGGCGTGCAGACAATGAAGCTGAATTGACGAAAGAGCAGCTTGATAAATTATTGCCTTTGCCAAAAATCAATTTGGTTGCAACGCAAGGGGCAAATGATGAAAAGCCGTTATTTGAGGCTTGTGGTACGAAAGAATATCGCAAAATGCTGGATAGACAGTTTAAAAACAATGATTCCAATTTTAAAATTGCTGTTGTTGTAGACATGTGGATTACTGGTTTTGATGTTCCTTCTCTTGCCGTTATGTATATTGATAAGCCTCTCCAAAAACATACGCTTATACAAACAATTTCCAGAGTTAACAGAGTATTTGATGGAAAAGATAAAGGCTTAGTAGTAGATTATATCGGAATAAAAACAGATATGATGGAAGCCGTCAAAAAATATGGTAGTCCGCAGGAAAGTCCTGTTGATGAACTGAATATTACAATAGGCATATTCCGGAACCATTTAGCTTTAATTGACGAACTTTTGATAGGATTTAATGCCGTAAAATTCTATACTGGTGAACCTTTAGAGAGGTTAAATTGTTTAAATAATGCAGCTGAGTATGTTCAAAATAGTAAAGAGATGGAAACCAGATTTATGGGTTTATC
>CALUYU010000104.1 GCA_944325075.1 Candidatus Gastranaerophilales bacterium | reverse complement strand
GGTCCTAAGGTAGCGAAATTCCTTGTCGGGTAAGTTCCGACCCGCACGAAAGGTGTAACGATTTGGGCACTGTCTCGACCATAGGCTCGGTGAAATTTTAATACCTGTGAAAATGCAGGTTACCCGCGACAGGACGGAAAGACCCCGTGGAGCTTTACTGTAGCTTGATATTGGGATTCGGTTCATTATGTAGAGGATAGGTGGGAGACTATGAGACCATGGCGCCAGTCATGGAGGAGTCACCGGTGGAATACCACCCTTAATGAGTTGGATTTCTAACTTGGTACCATGAATCTGGTATAAGGACAGTGTCTGGTGGGCAGTTTGACTGGGGCGGTCGCCTCCCAAAGAGTAACGGAGGCGCTCAAAGGTTCCCTCAGAATGGTTGGAAATCATTCAAAGAGTGTAAAGGTATAAGGGAGCTTGACTGCGAGACCAACAAGTCGAGCAGGTGCGAAAGCAGGACTTAGTGATCAGGCGATTCAGAATGGAATGGTCGTCGCTTAACGGATAAAAGTTACCCTGGGGATAACAGGCTGATACCACCCAATAGTTCACATAGACGGTGGTGATTGGCACCTCGATGTCGGCTCGTCACATCCTGGAGGTGGATTCGCTTCCAAGGGTTGGGCTGTTCGCCCATTAAAGTGGCACGCGAGCTGGGTTCAGAACGTCGTGAGACAGTTCGGTCCCTATCCGTCGTGGGCGTAGGAAAATTGAGGAGAGCTGTTCCTAGTACGAGAGGACCGGAACGGACCTACCTCTGGTGTATCTGTTGTCACGCCAGTGGCAGTGCAGAGTAGCTATGTAGGGAATGGATAACCGCTGAAAGCATCTAAGCGGGAAGCCAACTTCAAGATGAGTTTTCCTGTTTTTAAAAAACTAAGATCCCAGAAAGACTATCTGGTTGATAGGCTAGACGTGGAAGCATAGTGATATGTTGAGCTGACTAGTACTAATAGATCGAGAGTTTAACCCTATAATTTGATGTACCGTATTATCATGTTTTCAGAGAATTATTTCTCTATATTTTATTGGTAACGATAGCAAAGTGGATACACCTGTTCCCATCCCGAACACAGAAGTTAAGAACTTTAACGCCGACGATAGTGTAAGCGAAAATAGGAAGTTGCCAATTTTTTTTTTGCAATAAAAAAGACCATAAAAGGTCTCAGATTGTTGACAAACCCCACATTTGAAAAAATGTGAGGTTTTCTTTTAAACTTTTTTGAGCTTTTTTGAGTAGTTTTACAAAATTATTAAAAATATTGGTATTATTATAGACACTATTATCTATATTTGCCCTTTTTATTGCTATATTTTTCATGTTTTGGGCAGCACAAATTAAGTGTGTATATGCTTGGTTTTTTTCCACACCTTTAAATAAAGTATATCTATATCCATGATTTTGTTTCGAATCTCCAAAACTTCTTTCAACAGTTGTTTTCCTTTTCTTAAATAATTCTTTGCCTTCCTTGCTTAATCTTCTTTCTCTTGCTCGTTCATTTACTTCTTCACATATTAGCCTTCTTATTATTCTATATTTCGATTTGCCACAACACTGTTTTTGATATGGACATCCTTCGCATTGTTTTCTATCATAATATTTTTTATAACCGTTTTTATCTATATTTCTATATGGAAGAATTATTCCTGTTTTAGGACATACATATACATCTTCTTCTTTTAAATATGTAAATTGCCATTTTCTTATCTCTGTTTTTCCTTGCCCATAACTTCTATATTGTATCGCCCCGAATATATTATTATCTTCTATATATTTCTTTATATCGTAAGTATCATATCCGGAATCTAATCCGACTTTTTTTATATTTAATCCTAATTTATCTTTTTGATATTCCAATCTCTCAGTACAAACTACAGAATCATGTAAATTACCCTTTGTAACATGTGCATCTGTTATTATATTACATTTTCCATTTACTGTTCTATGCTCTAAATACATAAAACCTTTTTCTTTATTATCCCTGTGATAATGTCCAGTTCGACGATCTGCTTTACTTACTTTAATATGTTTCCTTTCTATTTCATCCTTAAAATTAAATGGCTTTTGTCCAATTCTTCTTCGTTCCTCATTTATTTCTTCTTCTAAATCTAATTTTCTCTTTTTAATCTGTTCAACTAATTCATCTTCATATTTGTTTTTATTGGCATTGGCTTTTCTATGCGTGGAATCCATAAAGAATTCGTCATTTAGCATTCCATATTTTTGTGCTTGTTTTACAATGTTTATAAATATATTTTCAAATATATTAGTTCCTTTAAATCTTCTTTCATAGTTTTTACTAAATGTTGAAAAGTGAGGTGTATCTTGTCCAAATGGAATACCTAAAAACCATCTATATTCTGCATCCACTTTTATTTTTTCACAAGTTTTTCTCATTGATTTAATTCCATCTAATGCTTGAATAAATACTAGTTTAAACAAAACAACTGGATCAATACTTGGTCTTCCATTGTTTTCACAATACAAATCTCTTACTTCCTCATAAATAAAAGTGAAATCTATGTATTTATCTATCTTACGAAACAAACTGTCTTCAGGGACAATCTCTTCCATAGTAGTCATTAAGATTTCACTTTGTATATTTTTATTTATTGTTATCATATTTTTCACTCCTTATCCTCGACATTATAATTATACCATTATTCCATAATAAAAGCGAGTTATGATAACTTATTTGTCGAGAATAAGTGAACTCGCATGTTAATTATATAATATTTTTTTTAAAATTAAAAGACTATTAACAAAATTTACTTTGTCAACAGTCTGAGACCATAAAAGGTCTTTTTTACTATACATCATGAAAAATAAGTAATAATGATATTTAAAAGGCAGTGTTTATTTCTTATCTAAACACTGCTCGATCATAGAAATTATTACGTTATTGAAGGAAGTATTATTTTCTTTTGCTATTTTTTCTACTTCTTTAATTAATTTTTCTTTTATGTATAGTGATTTATAGCTGGCCGGCTCCTTTTTTTTCGTACTTTTTGGAACAAATGCAATAATATCACCCCTCATATAAAATTTTAATATATTAGTTTTTTGCATGATATATCAGAAATTTCTGATATTATTTTTGTTTTTTGATTATTCTATAATGAA
>CALUYU010000103.1 GCA_944325075.1 Candidatus Gastranaerophilales bacterium | reverse complement strand
TATTAGATAAAGTAGGTTGGGCTTTCAGCCCAACATTAAAATATTGTTGGGGTAGAAACCCCAACCTACAAAAAGCTATTTCTTCTGCATCTAGGAAAGCGACGCGTCATGTAAAAGGGGACTTAGTCCCCGCGTTTACTCTCGCTGAGGTTCTTATAACCCTTGGTATAATCGGTATTGTCGCAGCAATGACTTTGCCTATGCTTATTCAAAAACATAATAATTTGGTCGTTGAAACAAGATTAAAAAAATTTTACTCTGTTATGAATCAGGCTATTTTACAAGCTGAAGCAGATTACGGGGATAAAAAATACTGGTTTGAAGATTTATCTATGGTTGACGAGAATGGAAATATTGATCCCTCAAAAGTTGAAGAATGGTTTAATAAATATTTTGCACCTTATATGAAAATCATGAAAACCGAAAAAAATGCAAATGGGACTTTTTTGGTGTATTTTCCTGATGGAAGTGCCTTGGAGTTAACAGTAAATACTACAACAAGAAATTGGAATTTTTATCCCGGTAATATTCAAAAATGTAAACAACGGAAGATGAATAATGAAAATGTAATAGGAAAGTGTACATTTAGTTTTCTTTTTAATCCGGTAAAGCTAAGCAACTCAGGTGATTCATCTTGGACTTATCATTTAAATAAGGGTATGGAACCATTCAAAACAGACTGGGATGGTGATATCCAAACATTATATAGTGATAGTCATTTTGGCTGTAATGAAAATGCAACGAATCGTTATTGTACGGCTATTATACAAATGAATGAATGGAAAATCCCTAAAGATTATCCGTTTAAGGTCAGCTATTAAAAATACCCCGGACAAACTAATATGTCCGAGGTACTGAATTTTTCCGCAGGCTTATCTGTAATTTGTAAATTGCAGTGGATAATCATACTTTTCTTCATTTCCGCGAAGCATTTTTATTACTTCCTGCAAATTATCTTTGTCCTTGCCGGATACTCTTACCTGATCACCCTGGATTGAAGCTTGGACTTTAATTTTTGAATCTTTAATATCCGCTACAATTTTCTTTGCAAGTTCCTGGGTTAATCCTTTTTTCAGGTTGTAAACTCTTCTTACTCTTCCGCCAAGTGCATTTTCCACTGGCTGAGGATCCAAAATCCTTACGCTTAAATTCCTTTTAACAAGTTTTGTCTGCAAAATGTCATAGATATTACGTAATTTCATATCATCATTTGTCGTGATTGTAATTGATTTGTCGCCTTCAAGCTCGATTTCCGAATTTGAATCCTTAAGATCAAATCTAGTTGAAATATCTCTTCTTACCTGATCTACCGCATTTAAAAGTTCTTGTTTGTCGAACTCAGAGACAACATCAAAACTGCAATCTTTAGCCATATTTTAACCCTCCGTTTTTTCTTCTTATTTATTTTCTATGCTAACATAAGAATAAATATTTTTGAATACCTTATGGCTTTTTATTGGTTTTAAATTTAAACAGATTTGAAATCCATTTTGGTTTATTTTTTCCTGCTGAGCCCTTGAACCACTTAACCAACTTAGAACCTCTTCCCCTCAGGGCACAGAATGCTGTGACGCCTCCCATTGTCAGTAGCAATTTTTTTAAGAACCCGAAATCTTTTTGTTTTGGTTTGGTAAAAGATGAAAAAGTATCATGGCTTAATCCGGCCGGCATTGTTACTCCGCCCAAATAGTTTGTATTATAAAAAGGATTGCCAAGCCCATACATCATTCCCATTGGAGAATTTTCCGGGCCTATTAAGTCCCGGTACATTAAGGGCTTTAAAAATTCATCATTCCCTATGCTCATTTTACTTTACCATTTTAACCAACTTATAATTTTCCACCTAATTATATAAAGTTTTTTCTTTGGTTATAATTGTCTCTTAATCTAAAATTGTAACAATCTCTTAATATTCTGTAAAATAATTCCTAAAAATTTTTTTAATTAATATGTAAGGGTTTATGAATAAAATGTCCAAGGAGATACTTCACGCGGATAAGAAAACAAGTTTATCAGCGGCTTGAAATATTGGCGCTGATTACTAAAACAACTCCTTTCTTTTTTATTCCCCTTAAAAATAAATAAGCCATTGATGCTCATCAATGGCTTATTTATTTAGTTTTATTTGTAAAAATAAATTACTTTGCAGACTTAGCGGTTTCAAAGATTACATCGAAAGCTTCTTTATCGTTTACAGCAAGTTCGGCAAGCATTTTTCTGTTAACAATAATGTTTGCTTTTTTGCAAGCATTAACGAATTTAGAATAGCTCATACCACGTTCTCTGACAGCAGCATTAATTCTTACGATCCATAATCTGCGCATATTACGTTTAGTGGTACGTCTGTCTCTGTAAGCATATTTTAATGCTTTCATAACAGCAATGTTAGCTACTTTGAATATTCTGCTTCTGGCTCCGATAAAGCCTTTTGCAAGTTTTAAGATTTTTTTATGTCTTTTGCGATTTACATTTCCGCGTTTAATTCTCATAATTCACTGCTCCTATCTTGAATACTTCTTGTATGGTAACTCTTTAGATACCAGTTTAATGTGTGTTTCAGATACATCAACCATCTTGAAAATTCTACGTTTTCTAGATCCTGATTTGTGTTGGAGCAAGTGTCCTATACCTGCTTGTCTTTTTCGGATTTTACCTGTTGCTGTTACTTTGTAACGTTTTGCAGCAGATTTGTGTGTTTTTAATTTTGGCATTTTCTTCTCCTTTTTAGTAAGTTAAGTAGTGACAAAAAAGTTCCAGGCATACCAAAGCCGTAAAACTTTCGTATAAGTATATTATTACAGTAAAAATTCTTTTGCAAGTATTTGTTTAATATTATTAAAATAACAATAAGGGGAACGTGGGCGAATGAAATGAGCGAGATAGTGAGCCAAAACGTGGAAATGCGCAAGCATTTCAGTCTATTATTTGTTCAAATCACCGCCCCAGGCGGTGAAGAAAAATAGCAGGTTTTTCTTTTTCGGTTAACTTTTTCTTAAGCTGAAAGCGGATTTTCGGTAGGGTGAACAAAGTGAACCCGTAAGGTGTCAGGAAACGTAGAGTTTTCTGACACCCCGAATAATCCAAGAGGCGGATTTTCGGTAGGGTGAACAAAGTGAACCCGTAAGGTGTCAGGAAACGTAGAGTTTTCTGACACCCCGAATAAT
>CALUYU010000102.1 GCA_944325075.1 Candidatus Gastranaerophilales bacterium | reverse complement strand
CCCCCCGTATGCCGTACTATACTTGACTTTTTCATATATCTACCTCCTTTTTCTTTTATTATACATTATTTTTCGAATTTTGCAAGTCTTAAGGTTTGAAATTTAAATTTTGTGATTTATAGTGTCTGTGTTTTTGTATGCTTTTTCTTTTTGAGAGCAGGCAAAAAGAAAAAGCATACCGAAAAAGAAAAAACTGCTATTCTACTTCACGGCCTGGGGCGGTGATTTGATCAATTGATTGACTGAAATGCTTACGCATTTCCTCGTTTTGGCTCACTATCGCGCTCATTTCATTCGCACACGTTCGCCTTTTTGCAGCTAAAAACTGTTAATGCTTTCTTTTTTGCTTACTTTTTTCTTTCTGCTAAAGAAAAAAGTAAGTTCAGGATGACAACGGACTAATCGTTACAAAAAACAGACATGGTAAATTTATAATAAAAAATTCCCGGAGATGGATTCGAACCACCGTCAAAAGAGCCAGAATCTTTTATCCTGCCGCTAGACGATCCGGGAATAGTGTATATTCATATTATAATAAAAAAACTAAAAAAAATCAAGAAGGCATAAAAAATTATAAGAATTTTTCATCCAAAAGACAAGACAATGAAAATGAAGAACTTTGATTAATCTCCCTCTCTACACTCATCGAAATTCATCTGCTTAACTTTCACATATTCCACAAAACGAGGGAAAATAATTACCTGCTTAGACCTTTAATATCAACATTTATTTGTTCTGTATTCAAATTTCCTTTAACCTTTATTTTAAAATATTTTTCATTTTTCTTTTGACCTTCTATTTCAGGAATTTGGTCTAATTCACTCTTGTAAAGTTTTTGTGGTTCGTCATTTCTTAAAGCAAAATGAATAAGCCAATTTAGGGGAATAAATAGTATTTTCACCCCCCTTGGTGCTAACTTATCATATTTGCCATAAACATTCACTTCTGCATCCTGAAGTTTTATATCATAAGAGCCATTTATTAAAGAAGCAACAGATTTATGCTGTGACGTAATTACAATATTTTCCAGTTTATAATTATTAAAATTAAATGAACCTTTTATGTCAGAACTTAATGCTTCAGCTTTTGTCAAATCTACATTTGTCAAACTTGAAATTTTAATTTTTTTATTCATTCTAAATTTCGAAACCATAAATTCCGTATTCCCAAGTTTAGGAAGGAAACCATCATTAATTTCAAAAAATACAGCTGCTTTAATATCTTCAAGATTATTATAAGTTCTTGCCTGCAGAGTTGCATTAGCAATTCCCTGAATTTGATCTTTTAGTTCAAATAACATCTCAGCCGCAATATTTGAATCTATATTTTTTGCAGAAAAATCAACAGATGAAGAATTATCATTAAAATTATATTTTCCGTTTGCCGATAAAAGACCGTTTGCAAAAGATAATTCCGGCATAAAAAACTGGAAAATAGAATCTTTTAGACTGCCAAAAAGTTCTATATTATTCAAAACAATATTATCCATTGTCAAAGTGTTGGTTTTTATATTCCAATTTTCTATATCCATGTCAATTTCCCGGACTTTTGAAGATATCTGATTCATATCTTTAAACTTGTGGGATTTTCGTTTTAAGGCTGGTTGCGGCTGCCTTAAAATATTAAATCTGTCCAAGAATAAATTCATACTGTGAACAATAATCTTATCCGTAAAATCATTTTTTACAATCGCACCGCACAAAAATTTCTGATCTAAGTAGCGTCCGTTTGCGGTAATATTCACAAGATTTTCATCCGCAGTAACCTTTGCGGATCTTACAAAAAAGTTGTTAAATACTGTTTTTATAACCTCGAAATCTCCGGTAATAGTTTTTTTAATAAAATCATATTTTAAATTGCCTTTAAATTTTCCTCCCTGAACATATCTTCCAAACGACCCGGTAACAGAAACAGGCGCATAACCATTAGTTGTACAAGTTATCCATTGCGGAGTAAGATGTCCGTTTTGGCTTATAAACAGCCCGTTTCCGCTGATAATTTTTCTGGCTATTCTATTTTCAATTGTCGAATAATCATAAGTTTTGAGATATAAATTATCATTATCCTTATAGGTTCTGGCAAAGAAACGCCTTTCCCTTTTTCTTAAACCTAAATAAGCATTTTTATACAACAGATCCGCCCCCGGCGGCAAATTCAGAAAATATTTAACATCGATTTTCTTATTCTTAATATTATAATCAACCCTTGCAAGGGCATGTTTTTTAATTCTGATATTTTCAGGCAGATACTTTTTCGACATTTTATCTGTTAAAGCAGCATTAACAGATCCGTTAACAACTCTCTCTGCAGACAACAAATTTGTGATATTCAAATAGTGTTCAACTTTCTCAGTTCCAAGAGTTCCCACCGCCTTACTGTTCAATTCATTATTAACGATATCAAAGTCTGCTTTTTTAAAATAAATCGGAACATTAAACAAAACAGTTATAGCCCTTAAATCTTGAGCAGCAATCTTTCCGTTAAGAAAGTTATTCCCGTATCTTAAATTTAATGAAATCGTTCCGCCATAATTTCTAAAATTTTCTAAAAATTTTTTCTTAGGATCTTGCAATTTTTGAAAATACAAAACCGTTGCCAGTGTTGCATTAACCGGAATATCATTTGCCCGAATTATTAAATCGTCATTATGAGTCTTAATAAAAATAATTTTATCAGATTTAATTGAATTTTTATTATAAACAACGACCAGTTTTTTTATGTATACGTCCGGAATTTTTGATAAATTGAAACTCTTATTTTTATTTATATTTTTCTTTGGTAAAACCGGTTTTAAATTATCAATATTTGCATAAACACTATCTGCATAAATTTTATTCAATGAAAAAGGCAGAAGATTAGATTCTGATTCCAAACCACTAATTTCAAAAACTTTTTTCTCATCATAATCCGCCGAAATTTTTCCGGCACGAAATCGAACCTGCAGGTTGGGGTTTATGATAAAATCAACATTCTGTATTGCGACCCGGAGCCGAGTTTTTTCATAAAGCAAATTTTCTATTTTATTAATAAATTTTGGAGAATTTAATATTTTGGGTAAACCAAATATCAGAAAAAAATAAACAGAAAAGGTTAACAATAAAATAAATATAATTAAACATATTACAATATTTCTGATATAATTTTGTCCCAATACCTTAGTCCCCATAAAAATTTAATATACCATGTAATTTAAACTTTATCATATTATATTAACAATAAAAAATTTTATTCAAGATATATGTGAAAAAGTAAAAAGTTTAATTATTATATTTTTGTGCCTAATATATGCTCAATTTTTAATAGTCAATGTAAAGAGTCAAATGGTTTGAGTATTTAGTTCAAATGGTTTGATTATTTTAGGCAAAATATTATTTTAAATCGCTAAAATGATAATCAACAATCTTTGATAATATATTCAAACCGTCTGCATCAATTACACATTTAATATTTTGAGCTTTTTTGAGCGTTG
>CALUYU010000101.1 GCA_944325075.1 Candidatus Gastranaerophilales bacterium | reverse complement strand
ATTTGTTCCCCATTTTCATCAATTTCGCCAGTCTCAGTAGGTGTTAAATCCCAATATTTTGAATCTCCGTATTTTTCGACAGCTCTTAGATAGGCTTGCTGTAGTACAGAATAACTTTTTTTCAATTGAGTAACTCTTTGTTTTTCCTTGTAATTAGCAACTAATGAAGGCAGCGTCATAGCAGCCACAACGCCTATAATGCCCAGGGTTATTAAAACTTCGGCCAGGGTAAATGCGATTCTGCGAGGCGAGTATTGCCTGAGGCACTGCCCTATTATGCTGCGCTCCTTGGTATTCAACAAAATATTATTGTAGGTTGGGGTTTCCACCCCAACATTAGATTTATCGATATTGAAATCAGTATATTCTTGCAGGTGGCAAGATACAGAAATACTCTGCGACCCCCCTCCCTTGTAATCCTCCTTTACATGGGTAACAAAAGGAGCAGCGAGTTCAGGATGATAATAGTTTGATTTTGTCAATTTATCTATTTTGTAGATGTAGTCAGAATTTTTTCCCCGACTTATATTATTTTCAAAAAAGTGCTTATATCGCTGTCCCGACACGAACAATTTGCCGTAATGGCCATGGGACAACGGTTTTAGGTGTAGTCTAGCCCCCCCCCCTATCGTAGAAATCCGCTCTGTGATTGAGTTTTAGCATATTTTAATTCCTCCATAATTCTATAATTACCATAATTATTATACTATATTTTTATACTGTTTTCAACTGTTTTGAATTTTTAATAATAATTAAGTGTATTCGACTTGATTACTCCGGAAAAATTTGATAAACTCATTTTATGGATGAGATAATAGAGAATTTAAAGGAAATAGGTCTTAACTCGTATGAGGCAAAAGTTTATCTGGCTCTTTTGAAAAAATATCCTGCCACCGGCTATGAGGCCGCAAAACTGGCTGATATTCCTCAGGCTCGGGCTTATGATACTTTAAAATCCCTGGAAAATGCTCATATAGTTACATCTTCTTCTACAAAACCGGTTACTTATACCCCTATTCGGCCTAAGGAGTTAACTAAAAGATATAAAAGAAAAATTAATTCCACATTGGAGTTTTTGGAGAAAAAGCTGCCTAATGTTAAGGATGATTATACCGAACCGGTTTTGAATGTCGCCGGAATGCATTCTATTAGGTCAAAAATTCTTGAGATTATAAAAAATTCGTCAAAAGAAATTTTCCTGGAAGTTTGGTCTCAGGATTTTAAGTTTTTTGAATCAGTGCTTTTGGAGGCATATAACCGCGGACTTGAGATTAAAATAGTTGGATATGACAATATTTCCTGCCCTTTTGGAACAGTTTTTACTCATATAAATTCAAAGGAGATAGGGTACTCTTCCGGCGGGAAAATGATTTTTCTTGCCGCAGATGGTACTGAAGGTCTGTTTGGAACTATTGAACCGTTAAACAAGCAGCGTGAGCCCTCTGTTTTATGGACTAAAAACTCCGATATTGTTTTTCTTATAAAACAGTCTATTGTGCAAGATATGTATCTTATTGATATTTCCGCCCAGTTTCCGGAACAGCTTAAGTATTTTTATGGTAAAGGTCTTAAAAAACTTAAGGATAAAGTTCTTGGCCCTCAGGGATTTTATAAAATTCTTTAACTTAATAAAATTTGGGCTGACTCATTAAAGTCTTTGAAGAATTTACGTAACATTTTCTTTACTTTTGATATCAAATATAATTTTAAGTTCTATAATAATAATTGTGGGAGATACAATTAAAATTTTGGGAAAACAGGAGGTCTAACTAATGGACGGGTATAGTTTTGAGTTAATTACCGGCCCAATGAGCTGTGGTAAAACTGAAGAACTTTTAAGGAGAATAAGGCGTTGTATTATCGCAAAGAAAAAAGTAAAAGTTATTTCTCCTGATGTGGATACAAGAGCTAAGGGCGATTATATTGAATCCAGAAACGGTCTTTGGCTTGATGCAATAAAAATTAAGCATGCTATTCAGATATTATCCCATGTTAAACCTGATGATGAAGTAATTGCAATTGATGAACTTCAGTTTTTTGATCCCAATATTGTAAAGGTTGTCTCTAAACTTATAAATGAAGGGAAAAAAGTTATTGGAACCGGTCTTGAGCTTGACTTTAAAGCTGAACCGTTTGGTTGTATGCCTGAATTAATGTGTATTGCAACAAAAGTTGATAAACTTCATGCTGTTTGTATGAAATGCGGCTGCGAGCATGCAACAAGAACCCAAAGACTTATTGACGGCAAACCGGCAGATAAGAATTCCCCTCTCATTATGATTGGAGGGGATGAAACTTATGAAGCAAGATGTATTAAGTGCTATGAACTCCCTGACGCTGAGCATGAAAAACAAAAACGAAATTTAAAAATTCTTCCTTTTAGTTTCAGGTAAATACTTTTCGTTTTATTGCTTTAGGGGAAATTGGGCTTTATCACTTACATTTGTGCTTTAGAACCATGGGTAATCGTCTTTGATTTGCCAGCCATCCATCTGAATAAGCGCCCCACAGTAATTTCCATTACTTGTTTTACAGTTGATTTTCAGATCTTCCCTGTTTATGCTTATAATTTCCATTTTTCGTGTATTGGGGAACACCCTATAATTTTGGTGAAACATAACTCTTGTATTTCTTGCATAAGGCAATGATGCCAAAAAAACATCTTTTCCTTTAGTATTATATCCATTTGGTCCGTCTATATCAATGACTAGATTTAACCCATATAAGTATTTTTTCCCTTCTGCATCAGGATTAGAAATATCTATGCTAATAAGTATAACTGTTCCGTTTTTAAGGGTTAATATAGGACCGGTTGCATTTATCGGAGCGAATATAGATCCCTTAGCATTAAGAATGGGCCTTTTATAACCTAATTGAGCCAAAGATTTAGTTTCAGTAAGCTGAGCTCCGCTAAGATATGGCATAAGGTATTTTTTTATTATTGAAGCAGCTTGGAGCTTAACAGCGGGTTTGTTCCCATCATAATCGGTACTATAAGAGTTGAGTAGTTCATCCCAGGTTGTAATCTCTCCAAAATCAGCCTCTGCTCTTCTAACAGCATTATTCAAAATATTGTAATTAACTTTTAATCTGTTTACAGTAATATGTTTTTGATAATTTTGAATAAGCGTCGGCAGCGTCATAACAGCAACAACACCGATTATGCCAAGGGTTATTAAAACCTCGGCAAGAGTAAATGCGGCTCGACGAGGCGAATGTTGCCTGAAGCACTGCACTATTATGCCGCGCTTATTGGTATTTAACGAAATATTGCTGTCAGTTTGGCATACTTGCTCAACATTTCTTGAAAAGTTAAAGTAGGTTGGGGTTTCCACCCCAACATTAGATTTTTGAGAGCAGTTGGCAGAACATTTTTGTTGGTGGCCAGATCCTGAAACGAGTTCAGGATGACATGGACAATTATTTATCGACTTTTTCCCTAAGCGTCCCCTACGGCGACGGGTTATATGGAGGTCCCTCAGGGACAAACCCCAACCTACATTATCTGAACCAATTTCAGGATTACATATTCTCAAGCTCTTTTTACCTTTGGCAAAAATTTTTTTGAAAAAATTATTCATAAAATACCTCCTTTTATAA
>CALUYU010000100.1 GCA_944325075.1 Candidatus Gastranaerophilales bacterium | reverse complement strand
ATTAAATGTGTGCAGACGGACAATGGGCAGGAGTTCACCAAATACTTCGGGCACGACAAGCGCAGAGAGACGGATCCGACACTGTTCCAAGAAGTACTTTACACAAACGGAATAGTACACAAGCAAATCCGTGCATATACGCCGAGGCACAACGGCAAAGTGGAAAGAAGCCACCGTAAAGACAATGAGCGCTTCTACTCCAAGCACAGCTTCTACAGCCTCGCCGATCTACAAGACCAATTAAAGCGATACAATAGAGAGTACAACCAAACTCCTATGCGCCCACTCGGCTGGAAGTCGCCTAACCAATACCTTGCCGATTATTTTAACAACAAAAGTGTAACAGATGTTTGACAAACCAACACAAAAATTCGGATGAAAATTCAAAAGGTTATGGACTTTTCTGTCGATATTTGGTATAATGAATACAATTAAAAGTATATGGGAGCATAGTATGTATAATTTAGTTGATATACATTTTCATACAGATGATTCTTTTGATGCTTTTGAGAATCAGACTTTCGATGCGGACGGGTTGATTAATGTTTTGCAAGATAGCGACCCCGATAAATCAGTAAAGTTGCTGTGCAAAACGGACCACAATATTTTAAACTTCAAAAAGTATTTGGAGTTGGCAAAAAAATTTGAAAAAGCTGGGATAAGATTGCTCCCCGGCATTGAAATTAATTCTATATCAGATGTACATTGGCTTTTCATTTTTGACGACACATCATTATGCATAGGTCTGCCAGAGGACAACGATTATCATGGTCTTACACTAGATGATAAAATAAATGAATTTTTTCACTATGATACATCTGGAGGATATGAGTCGATTAAAGCTCAAGCTAAACAAGAGCAAAATAAAGAACACGATTTAAAAAACTTTATTGGAATCTTACATGAGCTAAATGTTCCATATATAGCAATTCCTCATTTAAATAAAACAAAAGGATGGTATGCAAAATTAAAAAGAGATGAGAGTCAACTTGCCATAGTTGAAGAGTTCTTAAATTCTAATATCATTAATGGATTTGAAAGCAAAAACCAAGATGACTTCATTTATAAAAATATTTCAGATACAGAATCTCATGTCCTTTCGTTACAAAAAGATTATAGTGAGATGGAAACCTTATTAAAGGATGGAGAAAGGCAAGAAAAGCTCAAGGCTATTGAGCGCAGACTCAATCATTTAAAAAAGCTAAATGAATTAGGTAAATCAATATTAACTGGAGACGTATCATTAATATATGGATCAGATTTTCACTGTCGTGGTGATGAAACAATTGAAAGTTACCGTGCTTATAAAGATAAATTATTCTACATGAAAGCAGATAATACTTTTGAAGGACTTCGCATTAGTCTTTTGGATCAGTATAGTAGGATCTTTTCTTCCGCGAGAAAAGATAAATTTTCCAAAAAAGCTGTAATTTGTATTGATAAACTGAGGGTGCTTATTAATCATAAAGAACATGAGTTACTTTTGGGCGATGGATTAAACTCTGTAATTGGTGCTCGCGGAACCGGAAAAAGTTATTTTCTTAATATGCTCATTAATAAAACAGAGAAATACAAGGGATCCTCCATTAATAGTGATATAAAATTAATAGACATAACATTTTCGAATGGCGAAGTTAAACCATTTTTATCATCTTCTGATTACGACATTTTGACGCAGCGCGGAACTACATCAGATACGGAACACAATGAAAATAGCATATATGGTTTATTAGCTGATGCACCATATAAAATGGATGCGTATCTCAAGGAAATTGAGAATTTATCAAAAGATAAGAAAGATGAAAAGAAAACTATTCAAGATAATATAAACAGAGTAAATGAACAATTTGATTTATTCATTCAACTAAATGATTTAAGACAATATTCAATTGATTTCTCATATATTAATACGTACAACACATTTTATCTAGAGGAATCTGACAATGTTAAACTTAGCGATTTGATAACGTCCACAGAAGACCACTTAAATAATGAATTGCAAAGATTTTCAAACATTACAGATACGATAGATGATGCCAACAATAATATTATTAAATTAGAAACAGATATAGATAAACTTAGCAAAGTCAAAGAATTACCTGCGTTAGATTTTGATTTTTCTAGTGAAAAAGACATACTTAAGAAGTTGAAAGATGAAAAACTTAATAAGCTAAAAGCTTATATATCTGAAAAACAGACAAATTACAAACGGCTTCTTCAAGTTGTTGAACGTTGTCTAATTGTTATTCATGACTCATCTACAAACACATTGAATGTTTTAAATCAAAATATAAACGCTTTAAAAGCCTTTATAGAAAAAACCGTTTCTACATTAAGAGAGGTAAGAAAAAGGAATCAGATACTGCATGATAAGTTATCAGAACCATGCAAAGACGAAACAATATACACTTTGGATGTTGGAAGGTCAAAATTTTTTATTAAAACTATTTCTGAGTTAAATTTTTTTAATATCGAAAAAAATATATTTGAAAATATGTTTAATAAATATAGAATTTCTTATGCATCTGATGTTTTGGTTCAATGCTTTGATGTAAATGATTATGGAAAATCCTTTATTAAAATGTTATATGAAAAATTAGATAAACGCTTCCGCTCTCTTCATTTAGAATTTCCACCGATAGATAAACAGTTATATCTTGATTTTGGTAACGGCGAATTTAAAAACTGGGCAGTTCTATCCCCCGGAGAACGTGCTGATAAGTTATTGGATATTGTTTTAAATGGAAACTCTGGTAAAATATTATTGATAGATCAGCCAGAGGATGATTTGGATAATGAAACAATATACAGAACATTAGTTAATAAAATAAGGGAATTAAAGTTACGTAGGCAAATAATTGTAGTGACCCATAATGCTAATGTGGCAATAACAGGTGACAGCGATCGCTTAATAGTTTGTCAAAATGATGATGACCATTTTTCTTGTTATGCTGATGGAATAGAATCATTGAAAACATATGATTACATATCAATAAATTCAAAAATTGAAAACAGAAAAATTCTACTAATTGCAGCTGAAATTTTAGACGGCGGAAAAGAAGCATTAAGAAAAAGAGTAAGAAAAATCGGTTATAAAGATATTTTTTATAAGGAGCAAGATGTATGAAATTGATATTTGGCAAAGAAACAATAAGATGCGATTATGGAGATTCGCAAGAAGAATTCATAATTCAAGATATTAATGCTCAAAATTTGGTTTCGTTATTAGAAAAATGTGTTTCAGCTGATAAAAATTTAGAATTTGAAGCTAGCCCTGATGCTTCTCCATTTTCAATCAAACTTAAAGAATTAATTGAGACTGCCTTTAAGCAAGAATCTACTTCTTAACTAGTATTTTACCATAGATTTTGCTGCACTGCTCAATATGTTATGTCCAAAACACACGGATATAATTTGAAGTAAAAGCTGGTATAAATTTGGTATAAATTCCAGATAAAAGCTATGTTCTTGAAGGTTACACGACAAAAATAAGTAGTCAAAAAGCTCTGCAATAACCTTTTAAGTTGAAAATATTGGGCCATTTTGCGAAAATTTGACCTCAATTTAACGGTATTCAAGAATAAGGAACGACTCCTAAGTCAATACAATTATAACAAAAATAAAACAAAAATGCAAGACTTATCGTTGATAAAAGTTGTATAATTTTGTTGGTTTGTCAAACATCTGTTACACTTTTGTTGTTAAAATAATCGGCAAGGTATTGGTTAGGCGACTTCCAGCCG
>CALUYU010000099.1 GCA_944325075.1 Candidatus Gastranaerophilales bacterium | reverse complement strand
AAAAAGGATCAGCGAAAACTGAAATCGTTAATAAAAAAATTTAATAAGGTGGATTAATTATGTCTTGGAGAGATTTATTAAACGTACAAAATGTTGAAAAAGGTTTCTTTGCCTCCTCCAATTCCTATGGCATACCCGATATTATTCCGGATGAGTTTGAAGTAAAAGAACTCATCCCTTATCGGGTAGATTCCAACAGAAACGGAACGGCACACTTTTTCTTAGATGATTATAGATTTGAGCGATGTTGGAAAAATGCTGACTCTCAAATAGAAGAGTTGAAAAAATATGTAGGGGTGTTGTCTCCTGATTTTTCAATGTACACAAATTACCCTAAAGCGTTCCAAATTTGGCAGGTTTACAGAAACCGCTGGTGTGCTGCTTATTGGCAAAGTAAAGGAATAAAAGTTATTCCGACAATCAGTTGGTCTGATGAATCCAGTTACAAATACGCTTTCCTGGGTATTCCTAAAAATTCTGTTGTTGCAATAGGTACGGTTGGAGTTGTTAATGACAAAAACGCTGAAAGACTCTTTATGCAGGGCTTTAAAGAAATGTTAAAACAACTTGAACCCAAGCGTATTTTGATTTATGGAAACAGACTGACCGAACTTGAGGGATACAAAAATCTTCAATGGTTCGAACCCTACACAAACAAATGGAATAAAAAGAAAGGCAGGTAAAAATGGGCGGTCGAGGCTCCGGAGGAAGTAAAAATGGCGGCGGTGCTGCCTCAAGAAATATCGGAGAAGGTATAACAGACAAAGACGAGCTTATTAGATTGTATAACAGTATTTCAGGAAATCCAGCTTATACAACTGAAGAAAGAGTACGAGCCATGGGGTCTATCAAAAAAAGAATTGATGAACTTGATGCTAAAAAAGCAGCAGATTTAAAACAAAAACGCCTTGATGCTTTAGCCAAGGCTCGGGCTAAACGTGCAGAAAACCTCAAAAACGGTATAAAAACAGAAAAGAAACCTCGTGCTAAAAAGGCAAAAATGTCTATGGACAGCACAGTTTCTAATTTGAAAGATGAATTAATAAGTAAAGTTTCAACTGATGGATACATTCGCCGAAGTGACTTTAGAGTTGAAGATTATGGAGATTTTATAAATGTTTCTGTTCGAAGTCTTGGTAAATGGAAAAATCCTTCTGATGCAAGAGACGAGGAAGATTATGATTGGCAAGTCCTGCATAAATCAAGTCGTTCTCAAATTGATAAAGTAGTTAAACGAATATCCAGACAATCCGGCAGAAAACTTTCTTGGTCGCAAGAAGAGAAAAATTGGATTGGTGTAGATATTCCAAAAATGAAAGGAGATTAATATATGGGAGGACGTGGTTCCGGCGGAAGTCGTGGCGGTGGTGGAGGCAGTGCCTCTAAATCAACTACGGTAAATGAAAAAAATATGGCAAAAGCTCAGAATTATCTTGCTAAAGCATATAAGTATCAGGATGAATATGATGATTACTCAGATTTTGCTAATCATTATAAATCTCTGGCAAAACGCTTTAAAAATGAAGGTAATCAAAAGAAAGCTGAATATTACGAAAGACATTCCAAAAATTTTAAAGACAAGGCAAATAAAATAAAAAGAAAACTCAATAGAAGTAATAGTCAAGCTGAAAAATTAGGAAACTTAAAACAACAGAATATCCCTAAAAGTTATCAATATGAGGGAGAACGAGGCACAAGACGAGTATTTAAAAGTCCACAAGCCGCAAAGGAACGATGGAAACAAAGCACAAAAGATATGGTCAGCACTGCTTATAAAGATCAGCCTACAATTGTCCACGCTCCTAAAGGCGGATACAGCGTTGTACCGCATGGATTGGTAAAACGCAATAATTTAAAAGAAATCCGCCCTTATGAAATAAAAGATATTAATTAAATTGTGTCTGAATGATACGGAATTGAGAGTAATGACTTCCAATTCTTTCTCTTCAGAGCGATGAATGTGGTTGTTAATAAATAATGGAGGTCAATATGACAGAAACAATCACAGCAACTGAAGTTTTAAAAAGCAGACAAAACTTCTCAGATTACATTGAACAAAATGCCGATACGGTAATCAAAAATTTACTCAAAGATTATCCGCCTCGACCGTTACAAATTATTTATCCACAGCTTACACAAAGCTCAGATGGTTTAATAGAAATTGTAAGGCAATTAGAGGGTAATCAAAAAGCGTATATTTTCTGGTTTATCGTCAACAAGAAAGAAGATTTAAAAAATATCGCTTTAAAGTTAAATCTTTTTTTCGATAAAAATTACTGCGGTATCTTTATTATTAAAGCAGTTTTGAACGAGAATAAAATAGAGTTTGAACCCGTTTTGAAACCCGAACTTGTTATTAAGCAAAAACGAGAAGTAAATACAAATACCCCCTCAAAACAATTACAAAAGAAATATTGGGACAAATATATTGAACTTTGTGATACGAGCGAGCATCCCGAAATGCAAATAAGCGAGGCTCTACCGAGACATTATCAATATATCTCAATAGGAAAAGCCGGCATTCAAATTTTACAAACGATCAATACCGCTAAAAATTATGTTGCATCTGAGATTGCAATCAATAACAATAAGTCAATTTATGAATTTTTCTTTGATTTAAAAGATAAGATAGAGGATGAAATCGGCGAATTAGAGTGGTATTGCAAGGATAATACCAAGTCCACAAAAATAAGAAAAGTCTTTGAAATTGATGTCAATAATCCGGAAAACCACGAAAAGGCAATATTAGAACAAGTAAAAATGGGGGCAGAGTTGAAAGCCATCATTTATAAATATCTATAACTAAGGGGAGATATTCTCCCCCTTTATAAATAACCCCAATCGGGTAATAGACACATGAACAATAAAGGAATAGGATTGAACTATGGCACAAAAAATTATTGTAAAAAATAAAAGAACTCGTGAACTCTTGGAATTAACCCTGCCGGAATTTAAGGAAAAATTTAAAGCCGAATTAAAAACGGCTCTTGATAATTTTGAAAAGCAAGAAAGCCGGAAAAATTTTCTGCCGTCATTTGTTAAACCAAACAATAATTTTGAATCCGATTTTTACTTCAGCTTGCGTTGGAATTTCAATAATTTGCAAAATTCAAACTGGTATATTGAACGCATCCTTTAATTAATGTGTCTGAATGATACGAAATGTCTGCAATGACTTCACTTTTGCCCTGCCAAGAGTGATGAATGTCAGTGTATAACAAAACATAAGGAGACAAAATTATGAACAACAGACAACTGGAAAATTATTTGATTGACAAATTGTATGAGGATAAAGACATAAGCTATGTCGATACTTTTGACAATTGTGGTCTTTTAACAAGAAATCAAGGAGTTGTTATTAAATTTAAAAATGGGGATGAGTTCCAAGTTACGATTGTAAAATCTCAATCTGGCAATGACTTAGATGACGAGGAAGATTTTTAAATCTATAAATATTTATGGATGAATAATACAAAACGTTTGCAATGACTTGATATACAGACTATTCAGAACGATTAATGCTAATGTACACGACCAAAAGAAAGGATTAAATTATGAAACAGACAGCATATAATATCAGATTTTCCGCAACGGTAAATATTAGCGGAGATCTTCAAGTAAAAGCGGCAAGTGAAACCGAAGCACAAAAAATTGCAAGACTTATATTAAGACAAAATCTTAACAGTGAGGACTGCCTTATTGAAATAGGAGAAGACGATAATAGCAATAATATTACAGTAAGAGAAATGACGCTGTTGCCAAATATAACAGCTCTTGATGTTCAAGATGCTATGCCCCTTGATTAATGTGTC
>CALUYU010000098.1 GCA_944325075.1 Candidatus Gastranaerophilales bacterium | reverse complement strand
TGAACTCGCAGCTCCTCTTGTTGCCGACGAAAAGGAGGCTTACAAGGGAGGGTGCTCGCAGAGTATTTCAGGATCTTGCCACCGACAAAAATGTTCAGCCATTTGCACTCAAAAATCTGTATCAGGGAAAGAAGTATTAGATAAAGTAGGTTGGGCTTTCAGCCCAACATTAAAATATTGTTGGGGTAGAAACCCCAACCTACAAAAAGCTATTTCTTATGCGTCTCGGACAGCGACGCGTCATGTAAAAGGGGACTTAGTCCCCGCGTTTACTCTGGCGGAAGTTTTAATAACCCTAGGCATAATCGGGGTTGTTGCTGCTATGACATTGCCGACATTGATTGCTAAGTATCAAGAAAAAGTTATACTTACAAGAGTAAAAAAGATATATTCTCAGATATCATCTGCAATAAATTTATATAAAGCAGAAAATGAAGTTTCAGATATATCAGGATTATTTGATACCTCAAATACATCAGATCAGACAATGCAAAACTTTGCAAAATATTTTAAGACCATAGAGATATGTTCCGCTACAAACACAAATGGATGTCACGGGGACTACAAAATAATGCCAAGAAAAAAAATTGCTGACGGGAATGGAAATACCGCAACCGCAGTAATCTCTAATAAGCCGCGTTTTGTATTATCTGATGGGGCACTTATTGCAGTTACTCAGTATCAAAGTTGCTATGAAGTTGTAGAAGAAGACGTTATTGATGAAAACGGATTTGCAACCGGCGAAAAAACACAGTCTATACGAACAACTTGCGGTTTCATAAATTTTGATGTAAACGGAAAAGAAAAACCTAATCGTGTAGGGCAGGACTATTTTTGTTTTGGTATAAATCAAGATGGTTCTATATCTTATATTGACAGTTCCTGGTGCGGCAACATAAGGTCTGTACTTGCAACTGATAAGTTGAATGAGGTTGAAAATTATAATTTGGGCAGTTATAAATAATTTTATATTTTAAATGGCAATTTTATTTTTTCAGGTGTTTTAGTCGAGATATGAATATCAATGTTAGCCCCCAACTTAACCACAACCATTATACTCGAAAACACACTTTATCTTTTAAAGGTTATGATGCCAGACCGTTAAAATCTGTCGTAATGACTGTTAATGATGACTTTGAATCTTTTGATATAATCAAACAAATGTCTGAGATAGGGAAAAAAGAAGGGTTTAAAGTTTATTTTACAAATCAGACTAACATATTGTATGATAATCTTGATAAAATAAAAAGCTTTTTTAAGATTAATACCTTAAGTTATTCCAAATGGGCGCAAGATAATGTAGTCTTAACTCCTGATAACAGAGTTTTATATTATAGTGATTATAATTCGGGCAGTGGTTTTGCAACTCGGTTGTCTAATCTTATAAAAGGCAAATCTGTATCTTCTAATAATCTTATAGAAGGCGGAAACTTGTTTTTTGTCAAAAACGGTGGCGATAATGAGCTTTTTGTCGGAGCCAATGAACTCTATAATAAAGATATAGAATCCATAAAAAAACAATATGGAGTTTCAAAGGTTATCGCAATTCCTCAAGCTGATTTTCATCTTGATATGTTTATTCGTCCGCTGAATAACAAAAGGGTTCTTGTTGCAGACGATAGATTAACTATAAAAGAAATTAAGAAAGCTATAGAAAATATCGGCAAATATAAAATTAGCCATAACCCTTCAAAATCAGAGATTAACAAACTCAATGATGTTAAAAAGGGGTTGCAGATTTTATTAAAAGATTTTGAAGGGGATGTTAAAGCGAATAGAAATCCTAAAGCGGATGAAATAGCTGAAGTATTAAGAAATAGCGGATATAAATCAATTATGGTTCCAAGCCGTGTTTATTATACCATTCCAAACACAAAAGCGGATGATTTAGTTCATTATTTAAACTATATGAATGCTGTTGTTCATGAAAAACCTGATGGATCTTTGATATTTTTGACAAATAAATCAATGCTTAATAAAGATTTTGGTATAACACCAGAAATCTCTGATAAGATTGGTTTTGATTTTGAGAAAATGTTTGTAAAAAGTTTAGAACCTTATGTTAAAAAGGAAAATATTTATTTTATTGAGGGCAACAGTAACAAAATTGCGGAACTTTTGAAAAATGAAGGAGGTGGAATTCATTGTCTTAGCAATGAAATTCCCGCTGAAATTTATAAATGATGATATTAATTCTCTTCCGGAATTATTAGTCTTTTACCGGTGATTCCAAAGTATTATCAATTAATTTATAATTAATTTGCTTCCCGTTTTTATCAAAATCCCATGTTTCTGAGACATATTTGGAATTTTTTACAATATTATAACTACCGTCAGCTGCAACATTTTTAAATGTTTGTGTGTTGTAGTAATAATCATAATCTACATAAGTAATATCACCATTTTTATACTTAATCTCTTCTCTGGTAATTTTTCCGTTAACGTTAAAGTCTTTTCGCCGAATTAAGATAGGGTCTTTAGGGTTATTAACTTTTACGAAATATTGGCTTAATTTTAAACCATTATTATCATAGACGGTTGTATGATGAAGTTTCCCTTTCATATCAAAACAGTCGGCATTTATTCTCATTTCGTGGCTTACCGGATCAAATGCCCGTTGAAATATTTCTGTTGAGCCGTCTTTAATGTTTTTTACTTCAACTTTTTTTGAAAATTTTTCATCAGACAAAAACCTTTTCAATGCTTTTTTTTGAGATACCGCTTTTAAAGGTCTTGTTTGGGGGATAATATTATTAATATTTGCCTTAATTTCTTTAACATAATTTTGTTGTTGCGGCGAAATTTTTGAGTTGAAAAAAGCTTTTAGTTTTTGAAAAAATCCGGGTTTAATTTTATTTGCAGACATTCCTTTCATTGCAGGATAAAAATTTCCCGGCTGCCGGTTTTTTGATACGGAGTTTATATTGCTGTATTTACATTCTCTTATTTTTTCTATTCTCATAACACCTTCCTTTTGTGGACATATTAAAAAAACAAAATAAAAAATTTTGCTGGAATTTATTAAAATATAAAATTTTATAAAGCAATTTTTTGAAAATACTTATATTGTTTTAAGTGGATAGAACCATATAATTATATTTTATTATGATAATTCAGAATATCATCCGAATTATGTAGTTTGAGTATATATTAACTTTAGCCCCGCGGTTCCAGGGGCACTTCATTCAACCAAACATCATAAACTTAAAAACAATTTCCATTGCGTCCCGGACAGCGACGCGTGATGTAAGAGATGGCTACGCCCCCCCTTGCAAACTTACTTTTTTCTTTAGCAGAAAGAAAAAAGTAAGCAAAAAAGAAAGCATTAAGAGTCGTGCGACTTGATTTACCCTTTAGGGACTTAAAACGAATTTTCTTTTAGCTAAAAGCGGATTTTCGGAAGGGAGAACAAAGTGAACCCGTAAGGTGTCAGGAAACGTCCAGTTTTCTGACACCCCGAATAATCCAAGAAGCGGATTTTCGGTAGGGAGAACAAAGTGAACCCGTAAGGTGTCAGGAAACGTCCAGTTTTCTGACACCCCGAATAATCCAAGAGGCGGATTTTCGGAAGGGTGAACAAAGCTAAAGTAGGTTGGGGTTTCCACCCCAACAAAAATAATGAATTTAAAAAAGTAACCAACTGTCATCCTGAACTTGATTCAGGGTCTAGCCGCCGTAAAAAATATTTTGCCTGCATTCAAAAAGAAAAAGTTAACAAAAAAACTATAAATCACAAAAAAAACAAGGCTTGCAAAATTCGAAAAATAATGTATAATAAAAGAAAAAGGAGGTAGATATATGGAAAAGTCAATCATAGCAGGGCATACGGGGGGGGGGGGGTAACGAACCTCAAGGGAGACAAGGGTTTTTGTCAAAAATACCTTCCTTCAAAAATTTCTCCAAATCAAAGTTTTCTGTATCAGATGTAAATAAATATTTTGTTGGGGTG
>CALUYU010000097.1 GCA_944325075.1 Candidatus Gastranaerophilales bacterium | reverse complement strand
GGGTAACGAACCTCAAGGGAGACAAGACTTTTGGTCAAAATTATCTTTCTCCAAATTAAAGTTTTCTGTATCAAACGAAAATAAATCTAATGTTGTGGTGAAACCCCAACCTACAAAAAATTCCAACGCGCAACGCAGGGTTGCATTCACCCTCGCGGAGGTTCTAATCACTCTTGGCATAATCGGGGTTGTTGCTGCTATGACTTTGCCGACATTAATTCAGAAATACCAGAACAAAGTTGTGGAAACGAAACTCGCAAAATTTTATACAACAATAAATCAGGCAATAAAGCTTGCAGAAGTACAATACGGAGATAAAAAATACTGGTACCAGAGCAGCAACAGCTATGAAACTGACCCTGATACCGGGGAAGTAATTCAGGGCTCATCAGAGGTGGAAAAGTGGTGGAAAAAATATATTGCCCCCAATATGCCTACTGTTGATATAAAGTATGATAAAGAAAATTTACCAATATTTTATTTTAAAGATGGTTCAGCGCTGAAAGCTCAGCATACAAATGCAATGACAGATTGGGTGTTTTATACAATAAATCCTGAAAAATGTGAAGCATTAAGTGATGCAGGCGGCAGATGCAGATTTTTATTTATATATATGCCGGCTGGCGATGGCGGCTATATTCAAGGAAGTGTTCTACAATATACAAGATTTAAATATCATTTAGACCGCGGAATGGAGCCCTATAAATGGTGCTGGGACGGGAAGCGTGAAACACTTTTATCCGGGAATATAAGTTGTGCAGATGGATCTGAATCTGGCTATTTGGGATGTACATCTGAGGGATCCAAGAAATCTGTATACTGTACGGCATTAATTCAGCTTAATGGTTGGAAAATTCCTAAGGATTACCCATTTAAGGTTTTAGGTTTTTAATTATAAACAAAAGAACTTTTTTATGATAATATCGTTATGTAATAAAAGGTGTTTTTATGTTAAAAGTTCTTTTTGTATTGTTGAGTTTAATAATTTATAGTCTTCCATCAGCGGCTGAATCGAGGTTTTTTACTATTCAAACCGGAGTACCTGCAATATATACAAATCTTGGTACTCCGACTTTTGGGGCTTATTCAAGCTGTGACCCTTTTATAATGAAGGTAGACGGAATAAAGTACTATATGATGTATAACAGCAGCTCGGGATATACTTATAAAAATTTACTTGGTTGTTCAGGCCAAAAAAATTCGCTTTTCGAACCGTTGTATAATCTTGAAAGTGACGGGGACAACTCTAAGCTTACCGGAGAAGAACTTGAGAGTGCTGGAGTTAGGTTTGTAAAAGTTAAAAATAACGGATATCTTGATGTAAATAATAAAAGTTCTGATTTCGACATAAAGAAAATCTCATATATTGATTTAAGCCGTCTGAGAATTTCTACCGGTCCAAGACCTTACGGGAATTTTGATGTTTATGTCAAGAAAGAAAACGGCAGCCTAAAGAAAGTTATATCCCGAACAACTATGCATACTTTACATTATGTGAAAAGTTTGTTTGATTAAATCCTTTTATTTCTCATCTAACGGATTAGCAAACTTTCCCTTTTAATTGTCCGCAGGCAGCATCTATGTCTGCACCACGTTCAAGTCTTACTGTTACCTTTTTCCCGGAATGTTCCAGCAAGTATTTGAATTTCATAACAGAATTATTTGAAGGACGTTTGTAATCATTTTGTTCTGTTGGATTGTATGGGATAAGATTAATATTACATTTAATATCATTTAGATAATAAGCAAGCTCTTTGGCATTTTCAACACTATCATTAACATCTTTTATCAGAAGGTACTCAATGGTAATTCTTCTGCCGGTTTTATTTACATAATTTTTTAAGGCCTTTTTCAGCTCCTCCATATTGTATTTGTCTTCAATTTTCATAATTTGTCGGCGAATATTATGGTTTGGTGCGTGAAGAGATATCGCAAGCGTCGATTGCATGTTAAAATCTGCAAGTTTATTAATTTGTGGGATTATACCGCTTGTTGAAACAGTAAGACGCCTTGCGCCGATTTGAAAATCTTCGTTAAAAATTTCCATAGCCTTCAGTACATTGTCTAAGTTAAGAAGCGGCTCTCCCTGCCCCATAAATACAACATTTGTTACTTTTAATCCCGTATCACGCTGGATTGTAAGAACTTGTTCAATAATTTCTTTATATGATAGATTCCTTATAAATCCGCGTTTCCCGGTTGCACAAAAAGAACAGTTAACAGCACAGCCAACCTGGGAACTTACGCATGCTGTAAGATTTGCCCTGTTGTCAAATCTCATAAGTACAGTCTCAACGCATTCACCGTCTGAAAATTCCAGCAGATATTTTATTGTGCCGTCACTGCTTACCTGTTTTGTTTTTATCTTAATATCTGTTACAACTGCAACTTGCTTGAGTTCTTCCCGGAATTTTACTGATAAATCAGTCATTTCATCAATTGATGAAACAGATTTTAAGTAGATCCAGTTGTGAATTTGTCTTGCACGAAACTTTGAGGCTTTAAGTTCATCTGTTATTTTTTCTATTTCTGTCTGATTTAATCCTGATAGTATTTCCATAATTTGATTATTGCATGATAAACTCTTTAAAACAATATAATTATATTAATTCTTTAAGTTTACCGGAATAAAATTCCACAATTTCAACCATAGCATGAAGCATAAGCGCTATTGGCTCGATTTCTTCTTTCCATTTTTGGTAACCGCAGGTTTTAGGAAGTATGCTTAAAGGATTGTCTGGAAAATCACGGCATATTTGCGGGCGGTTTTCGTAATCTGAACATTGTTTATCTTCTGTTAATTTCGGGCAGTGGTAAAAATAAACCTCGTCTTCCTTATTATCTTCCAGTAATTTTATATACTCTGGATAGATTTTTCTGGCTTCCTCTTTTGATTTGTATGGAATAAATATGCTGGTAAACTGTTTCGCAAAATTATCACCGTTTTCTGCTTTCTGTTTGAGTTCTTCCGGAGAAAATTCGCTGCATGCAAGATTGCAGCAGGTTGCGCATCTGGTACAGTCAAATTTCGTTCTGTAAGCTAAAATCTCATTGAGTTTTCGGAATATTTCCCGAGAAATCTCTCCGTTTAGCAGCGTTAACGTTTCTTTTTGCCAGGTCTTGCCCGGAGAATTTTCTTCATACCTGTCAAATATATCTCCAATTGCCGAATCTTTTGGCTTTATTTTATCTATTTGATTTTGGATTTCTTCAATTGAGGCTGCAAAAATTTCCCGGTATTCTTTTTTCAAATTATTTATTGAGGTATTTAAATTTTGCATAATAATATTATAGCACAAACTTACTTTTTTCTTTGACCGAAAGAAAAAAGTAAGCAAAAAAGAAAGCGCTATGAGTCGTGAGACTTGATTTATCCTTTAGGAATTTAAAACGAATATTCATTAGCAGAAAGCGGATTTTCGGTGGGGTGAGCAGAGCGGAACCCGTAAGGTGTCAGGAAATGTTGAGATAATGTAGGTTGGAGTTTCAACCCCAACAAAAATAAAGAAATTCAAAAAACAACAAACTGTCATCCTGAACTTGTTTCAGGATCTAGCCGCCGTTAAAAATATTCAGTCATCTGCACACAAAAAACTAATGTTGGGCTGAAAGCCCAACCTACTTTGGTTTTAATATTATTTCTATGCGTTTCAGACAGCGCAGCGTTATTAAGAAGTGCCTCAGGCACCACTTTTTCTTTTTGAAGGCAGGCAAAAAGAAAAAGTGAACCGAAAAAGAAAAACTAGCTATATACCTTCACCGCCTAAGGCGGTGATAAGCCCAAAAGAAAGACAGAAATGCTAACGCATTTCCACGTTAAGTCTCACTATGGCGCTCATTATATTCGCGCACGTTCGCCAATCGTTAAATGTAGGTTGGGCTTTCAGCCCAACATTAAAATTATATTTTTCGCCCCTTGAAAATTTGAAAAAATAATGTATAATAAAAGAAAAAGGAGGTAAACACATGGGAAAGTCAATAATAGCACGGCATACGGGGGGGGGGGGGTAACGAACCTCAAGGGAGACAAGGGTTTTTGTCAAAAATACCTTTCTTCAAATTT
>CALUYU010000096.1 GCA_944325075.1 Candidatus Gastranaerophilales bacterium | reverse complement strand
ATATTCTTTTCTGTCTTCATTTGTTTTCCTTTGTTTTTGTCAGATATTCATTCAAGTCCTTAAATCCATCATACAGAAAGTGTAAACTATTTAAAACATGGCTATTATCAAGTTTACATTTCTATAACGACTACTTATTATACTTTAGAACTAATCTTATAAAAGAGGTTTACTAATAGCTTTACCCCTCCTATTCATTTAGCTTTAATATACTTTACAAAATAGGCTTTATATTTCATGCATCAAAGTATGAAATATAAAGCCTGACTTTTTACTGAAAACAGTTTAAGAATGGATTAGTAGTTAATTTTCATCCTATTACAATATATTTCAGGATACTTCTACCTTATATTGATAAAATTCAATCGTATTTACTTTGAATAGATGTCATTAAGTGAATAAGCAATCCTAAATCCAAATTTCTATGCATGGTTTTCTAATTGGTGTCTTAAAATCTTTAGAAATGTTTCATTTCGGGAGTTAGCATCTTCAACAAGTGCCTTAAAATCCATTATATATGAGTCTTGAACGACACCAAAAGACTTAGTCTTATCTGTATAAACAGTTTTGGACTTGAAATAGATATTACCATTAGAAAATAGTGGATTATATCCATTGTTAACCAAATGTGTTTCGTATCTTTCATCAAAGTCAACTATGCCATAAAACCACATACGCTGAATTCGTTTACCATAGTATTCTGCTAAACGTTGCGTTCTAGTATCCAATTGAAATTCAACAATAGAATTCAGTTCTGCCTTAAGACCAAGTCGTTTTAATTCAACAACTACAACATCAAGCATTCTATCACTTTTCGTAGGATCTGAGGAGAAAAATAATGTTATATCTGGCCGGTCATCGTCAGAATCTTTGATTTCGCCATCAGTTATAATATCAATAACCTTTTTCATCTCAGCCTCACTCAACACTGTGCAATAACTCATAAATTTATCATCAAGAACCCATACATTATTACGATAAAGATCTTTATAAAGTTCACCTTCCTTAAATTCACTTCCCTTAGGAGCAATCAGGTTATGAAGATCTTCTTCAAGATTTCTATTATCTAATGCTTTCATCCTTAAAATAACATTTTGACGGAATAGAATGTATTCAGCTAAAGAACGTGCTGCCAGAGTTAGTGATTTCTCGTATTGTTCATCACTCAAAGTAGTAGCAGATAGAATTTCTCGTTGATCTTTAAAAAATTTCTCTTGGGCATCTTTTAAAATTTCATTTTGGGATGAAAAGCCAATATCACTTGTTTTAAAATACCCACTAAGATGCGGATATGTGTTCTTTAGTGACTCCTCACGTTCTTTGTTAATCTCTGCAATTTTTGGAAAATGCTCACTTATAACTTGAGAAATACCTTTTCTAAAAACACGTTTTATATTACCTAAGTCAGAAGTTGATAAGGTCAGATTTTGTCTTGATTCATCAACGGCTCCTAAAAACGATTCCGATATAAGTAAGAAAATCATCTCATAGCCAGAAGGCAAATTTTCGTCAGCTATAATATCAACTTTATGGCAACGATCATCAACAGCAATGGCTGTTATTGGCTTTTTACCTATTTCTTCTGTTTCACGTACCGAATAATACAAATCTATTGAATTGAAAATATCCAAATGATGTTCCAATTGAAGAATGCTGAAGTCAGGCATATCATTTGTATCTAGAACAGTCGTATGTCGTCCTCCCTCTATATGTGATTCAATGACTATTCTAACCCTTTCATTTTTAAGTTTTTTCTTATATAATCTCATATAGAAGTTTTCCATTAACGAGGTTTTGATATATTCTGGATTAATATAATCATTACGATGAAGTCTTTCACCATTAAATCCAGACATATGTAAAGATGAACCACATGGACAAGGATCTATATACTCAACCGAAGAATCTCCTTTAAATTCTTCATTAAAAGTAAATATACGCTTTTGAGTTCCATTATTAAAAGTACTTTCAACATGTACACAATCAAAATAACACAGATATACTAATCTACCCAATCCTTTATGAGACTGCTCTTCTACATCAAATAGCTTACTAAATTTTGCAAATCGAGCATCATCAAAGCCAACGCCATTGTCAGATATAGTAAGTTGAAGATTTTGCAGTTGACTCTGATTCGGCAGGGATATTTTAATGGAAACTTCATTAGCTTCAGCATCTAGAGCATTCGCTAAGGCCTCATTATATATCATCTCAAATGAAGAATTCGAGAAAAAAAGCTTAACAGCTTTTTGTACATTTACTTCCATATGATGGTCATTTTTACTTAGTTATTCTGCACTTTTTCACAAAACAGTCTCAATTCATCATCTTTATTAATTAGATCTATCGGATTTAAATGGGCAATTATCCCGGGAGCGTGACGTAATTTGCCATACTTTAAGTTTCTTACTTTGCCTGAAACACTTTTCTTTATTTTATTCTTTGGCGCAAAAAAATATCTCAAAATGACTCCCATTATAAAAGAAGCTTTCTGTTGTAAATGCTCAATATCTTTGTCTTTAATTAATGGATGTTCAGATACAGATATATTAACTCCTGATTTACGCAAAAAATTTTCATCCTCTGCCCACATCTCAATGGCTTCAGGTTGTTTTAGAAACCAAGCTTCCATTTCCTGAATCCAGAAACTAACATGATCTATTTTCTCCGTAGGCATATTAATGCCTTCGTCCGATAAACTTGTAAACCATTCATCTCTCATTTCTGGCTTTCTATCAAGATCAACATATAAGTAATTCTCACATTCACCATTTGCTGATATAAATTCTTTAGCTGCCTCCTTGTACCCTGAACATTTTTTTACCACAATACTAATGTCATTACGATTTAAGGCACGTTGCATAAAACGATTTAGTTCCTCTCGCAAAGCTTCTGAGTTATTACTTGTTGTAGCATCAACATTATCATTGATTACGCCACCTTCAACATATACATTGATTACCATCGTTTTCCCCCAATTTCACCGTTTAACCATAACTGACCAGGAAGTATGTCACACTCATAATTAGCAAAATCTTCTTCACTGTAACGTTTAATCAGCGTTTCATTTTGACTATTTTTTTCAACTACTAAAATATCATCTAACTCAAACGCATTCAAAAGGAGAGCTGAATGTGTTGCAACAATAATCTGCGAAGTTTTTGCTGCGTTTTTCATCATTTTTGCCACTGAACGTATCATATCAGGATGTAAGCATGACTCTGGTTCATCAATACCTATGAAAAGGCCTCGTTTCGGATTATAAAAAATGCTCAACAAAAGTAAATACTTTAGTGTTCCATCAGACATATGTAGTGCATCAATTGCATGAGATAAATTTTTTTCACGCAAGGACAAATACAATCTGCTTCCAAACACATTGTAACCAATACCTGTAAAATTAGGATTAATATCACTTAAGCACTTCCTAATTTTTTCATATTGAAAAGTGTAATTATTATTAAGATAACTTAACAACTGACTTAAGTTTTCTCCTGTGCTCATCAGCCTTTTTATATCATTAGCTTCAGCTGGTTCTCTGACTTTATCGAAATTAAATTTAGAATAACCGGCAATAGAATTAATAGCTTCCCTCACAGCAAAAGAAGGAAGATATCTTTGTGGATCTGTAACCTGCCTTAGAACTAATTCCTGAGCAGACAACATACCACTGTCATATTTTTCCACATCAATACCACTCTTTGTGCGGACTGAGATTTGTCCTATACCATTACGAAACTCCAAATAAGCAAACGATTTTTTTCTATTTCTACTATCTTCGGAATACAATGTTTCACAAAGCGAATAGCTTGTACCATCACCTATAGGGAAAACAGTAATGGTATAATAAACATCTTTTTTAAAAGGCGATGCAGGTACAATTTTTTTTAGTACCTCTGCATCAAAAACATAAGTAATACTAAAACAATCAGGCTTATCTTCTCCACAAGCATTAATTATTGCGTTATATGTTCCCCATTGACGGAATAAAACAGATAAGCCTACACCTGAAATACCCTCATAAAGAAGAGTAATGGCATTAAGCAATGATGTTTTTCCACTTCCATTCACACCAACCAAGATATTTACACCTTGATTTAATTCAATTTTGTGCTCTCCTTTAAACGAGAAAAAGTCACGAATAATTAGTTCTTTTATCATATGATAACAAATATAAATCATCTACCTTTAAGGTGTAAATTTAATAATTACATATGATTTAATTGCGAAAAATAAGGTTAAATCTTCACTACTTACAACATTAATGTCCGGCAAAAAATACAAACACATTAAAATAGATTGATAATCAATATATTGTATGAATTCTGGCACGTACTGATTTGATTTTATCTTTGCCTGAGGATAATTAAAAAAGCTGTATCTGATTGATACACAGAATGGAATTGAAGAGTGTGAGATTTTAGGTAACGATTTAG
>CALUYU010000095.1 GCA_944325075.1 Candidatus Gastranaerophilales bacterium | reverse complement strand
TCAAACGTAAATAAATATTATGTTGGGGTGAAACCCCAACCTACATTGAACTGTATTGGACGCATATGGAAAAGGTCGATAAAAGATTCACCATGTCATCCTGAACTCGTTTCAGAATCTTGCCACCGACAAAAATGTTCAGCCATTTGCACTCAAAAATCTGTATCAGGGAAAGAAGTATTAGATAAAGTAGGTTGGGCTTTCAGCCCAACATTAAAATATTGTTGGGGTAGAAACCCCAACCTACAAAAAGCTATTTCTTATGTATCTCGGAAAGCGACGCGTCATGTAAAAGGGGACTTAGTCCCCGCATTCACACTTGCAGAAGTTTTAATAACTCTTGGTATAATCGGTATTGTTGCTGCCATGACTTTACCGACGCTAATACAAAATTACCAGAAAAAACAGACTGTATCACAGTTAAAAAAGGTCTATAGTCTGTTAAATCAATCTGTGAAACTGGCAGAAACAAAACATGGTGACTCAACATATTGGAACTATGATACTGATGCTAGAACCTTTTATGAGACATATTTAAAAGATGAGTTAAAGGTTATTAAAGAAGGAGATTTTGCTGACTTGAATTTAACATATCATAATTATGACGGTACCAGTGCTACCGGTGCAATAAATGCTATGCAAAATCGTTTTTACTATGTTATATTAGTAGATGGCACTCTGGTTGCTTTTTATACTCCCGGAACAAACAAAACTGTTTTAACATATATTGATTTGAATGGTACAAAACCGCCGAATCAAGCATCAAGAGATTGTTTTGCACTTTCAATTCAGCCTGTATATGGCGTTCAGCCTTATGGTTTTGGAGCAGCATACTCGCATGTAGATGAAGACACAGGCGAATTGGTTTCCGAAAGTTGGGGACAGACATTTGATAGGGCTGTTTTAGAAGAAAAATGTTCTAAAAAAAATAAAATAAGCAACTCAGGCGCTTGTCTGGCTTTAATTATTCTTAATAGCTGGGAAATGGGCACGGATTATCCGTGGTAGTTAAATATATAGATAGATATAAATATAAAAATAGCCCCTGGATTTTCATTGGGCTATTTTTATGTTTCCTAATCCTAATTTCCTTAACGCTTATTTCCTTTGGCCTTTTCTTTTTCCTTTAATTATCCAACAACTTTTGATACAAAGTTTGTGATTTCAAAAAACGTATCTTTAACAAATTCTTTTGCTAATGTAGAAACCGGTCTGTTTTCAATGCAGTCAAAGATATAATAAATTGGATCTTTTGCATTGTTAAAACGCATTCTTTTGTCTCTTTTATCTAAATAACAATAATCTTCTATACTAAAACCAGCTGTTTTTCTTTTTTTATTTTGTCTTCTTGCGGTTAATGTTCCAAATTGGTTTTTTGTGTTGGCTAACATTTTATAACTCTCTTTCTTATATCTTACATATATATAAAGTATTTAAAATTCAAAAAATTGACTTTTAAATTTTCATATGTGAAGTTTTGTAAAGATGAATATTTAGAATGATAACTTAACGTTTTTTAATACATGTTTAAATGAAACTTGTTTTTATTGTAATATAAACTAAGATATTTATTAGAAAGAGGTATGAATGAATACAGTAGTAATAGTAGGGCGTGTAGGACGAGATGCTGAAATAAGATATTTTGAGTCAGGCAAGGTAAAGGCTAATTTTTCGGTAGCAGTCAACCGTTGGGATTCAAAAACCAAGGCAGAAGTAACAGACTGGTATAATATTGATGTATGGGATAAACAGGCTGAGTTTGCCGGCGAATATGTAAAAAAAGGAACACTTGTTGCTATAGATGGCCGTATTCAGCAGGATAAATGGACTGATAAAGCCTCTGGCGGCGATAGAGAAAGATTTTTAATTATTGCAAACAGTATCAGATTACTTGGTTCAAAACGTGAAGCGGAAGTAATATAAGATGATTGTTAATTCAAGTGTAGCATGTGTTATAGCTGATGACCTTACCGGGGCAAATGATTCAGCATTGCAGTTTCATCTTCATGGCGCAAATACTCAAATCCTTTTGCGGGAAGATGTAGAGTATTTTAACATGAAAGGGACACAAACTTGGGCTGTTTCAACAGAATCACGAAATATTTCGCCTCAAGAGTCGTATGAAAAGATAAAATATGCAACTCAAGTAATGCTTGATAACTTTAATCCTGATTACTTTTTTAAAAAAATTGATTCCACTGTAAGAGGGAATATTGCGGTTGAAGTTTTGGGAATGCTTGAGGTGTTGGGATGGGACGCTGCAATTGTAATTCCTGCATTCCCGGCGGAAGGCCGTGTGACTGTTGGCGGCTATCATTTATTGCGCGGGGTGCCCATTGAACGAACGGAAATGGCGCGTGATCCTTATTCGCCTATTTTTGAATCGCATCTTCCAACATTATTAAAAAGTCAGGTGGGGCCACAGTGGGAACACCTTATTGCTTCTTTAGAATTAAAAGATGTAATGAAAGGGGCCGGCCCTATTTTAAAAACTCTTAACGGCCTTATTGCTGCCGGGAAGAAGCTTATAGTAGTTGATGCTGTCTCTACCACAGATATTGAGCAGGTATTGCTTGCAATGAATAAGTCAGAATATCATATTTTACCTGCCGGAACCGCTGCAACTGCAAGGGTTCTCAGTGATTTATGGTTTTCAGATTTGAAGCCGCATCATATTAATAAAACTATCCCGGAATTGCCTAAGCTTGTTATTTCGGGTAGTGCAACGGAAGTTTCTGAAACACAGATTAACATGTTGGAACAGTCTGATGAGTTTGACGAAAATACTCTTGTTGTTACGCTGGATTTAAAAACAATTCTTGGTGGAGTGAATGATGAGCTTGTAAATCGTGTGGTAAATAATTTGGGACAAAATAATATTGTTGCGGTTCATACATCGGATATGGTTCGTAATTTTGACGGTTTTTCAGATGACTCTTTTGATGCGGAGCTTACAAAGGAAAAACTTGCGGCAAAGATTACGGATTTTCTTGCTGTGCTTGCAAGACGAGTAACAGAGCAAAAAGAAGTTATATTAATCCTTATGGGCGGAGAAACATCGTATAAATGTTGCAGTGCTATTGGGGCAACTCAATTACAATTGATTGATGAAGTTTCCCCAGCAATTGCGCTAAGTCTTGACCACAATGCGCAGTGGATTGTGACAAAATCCGGAAACCTTGGCGGTACGAACACATTGATTGACATTTTACAATATTTTGAAAGTCATGAATAATTATTTTGATAAAATTGCTATTACAACCGGTGATCCAAACGGTATCGGCGCTGAAATTACGATTAAAGCTTTAAATCGTATGAATATTAGCAGGGATAAAATAGTATTGGTTTCTAACAGAAAAATCCTGGATTATTACGGTCGGCTTCAAAAAAATTATGAAATTATAGAAATTCCATATGAATATAATGTTATACCCGGGAAGGTTAGCAAAGAGGCCGGGGAGTTTTCGTTTCAATGTTTGAAAAAAGTTTGTGAGTTAAAGCCACGTGCAATCGTTACGGCTCCAGTTGCCAAAAAGGCGCTACATCTAGCAGGGTATTTGTATAACGGGCAGACAGAAGTTTTGCAAAAATTCCTGGCTCACGATCAGCAGCATGCTGAAATGCTATTTGTTGCAAAAGATTTCAGAGTTTTGCTCTTGACTAGGCACTGTGCTTTAAAAGATGTCAATTTAACAAAAGATTTAGTGATAAATAAGATTAAAGATCTTAATTCATTTTTTCAAAATAATTTAAATATTAAAACCCCAAAATTTGCATTATGCGGTCTTAATCCTCATGCGGGAGAAGACGGCATATTAGGCCGGGAAGAGATTGATATATTAATTCCGGCAGTAAAAATTCTTAGGCAGGCAGGAATTTCTATTACAGATCCTCTACCATCAGATACTTTATTTGTAAAGGCCGGTTGTGCTTATAACAGTAATAACCAAGTGCCTTACGACTGTTATATTGCGGCCTATCATGATCAGGGGCTTATCCCGATAAAAACTGTTGCAGGGGATAAAACGGTTAATATGACTATCGGCCTTGATATAATCAGGACATCACCGGGACATGGAACTGCGTTTGATATTGCAGGTAAAAATATTGCTGATGAAAATGGTATGATCTCTGCTATTGAGGCAGTCTCAAATTAAAATTTGCAAGTTTAAATTAGTTGGGCTGTTCTGGTGCCAGAGGCACAAAAAGAAAGCACTATGAGTCGTGAGACGTAAATTAAAAACTGCTACTTGAAAATTTGAAAAAATAGAGATGTAGGTTGGGGTTTCTACCCCAACTTACTTTTTCTTTAGCGCAAAGAAAAAGTAAGCAAAAAGAAAGCACTATGAGCCGTGTGATTTAAAATTCAAAATCAAGACTTGAAAATCTACTTTTTTCTTTGGTCAAAAGAAAAAAGTAGGCAAAAAAGAAAGCACTATGAGCCGTGTGATTTAAAATTCAAAATCAAGACTTGAAAATCTACTTTTTTCTTTGGTCAAA
>CALUYU010000094.1 GCA_944325075.1 Candidatus Gastranaerophilales bacterium | reverse complement strand
AATTTGCCATTCATACCTATCTTAATTAAATTTCCGACCTATTCGTTTGTAGTCATTTTATATGTTACTTTACATCCGACTTACTATGTCTAAAGTTCCGACTAAAAATTCAAATGTCCTTGCCGAAAATAATCAAACCATTTGTACAAGTTCAAATATACCCTAAACTTCCGCGCATAAGGGATAAAGTAAAAAATCGAAGATGTAGACTTAAATGGATACCCCAAGGACTTTTCAAGTAATTTGGTTTGAACCATGGAGGCACACTTCCGGCAGGTTAAAACCTAAACACAAAGCCACTTCATAGGCAATAATCATTTTAACCGTACACGATTGAAATGTCTGCACAAATACACGCACCATCTGCCCTACGTGCCCGCCGTTTCCCGCATGGAAGGTGTTGACCTGGTTACGGAAGGAATTTTGACTTTGCCCCGTACTGTTGAGTATTTAGAAAACAGTTTTAAAGGCAAAAAATCCGATGCTGCGTATAAATTGACGGATTTTCTCCTGCAGAGTGATTATATAGAGTTTATGGTCGGTGCAACACTTAACCAGGCGCACTATGTTCCGAACTTGCCGATTGAAATTGAGATTAGAAAAAATAACATTAAAAAGATGGCAAAAATCTTAGAAGAAAAGTGTTTTAAACGGGTGGTCGTACCGTATTTGTAAATTTTACTTTACATTTCTTCATAATATGGGCAAAAGGGGCAATTTTTTTTTTTTTGAGCCTTATAGTAAACACAATATTATAAAGAAAGGTTTTTATTTATGAAAGTAATTTCAGCACAAACGATGAATACAGTACAAAAGTACTCTAAAAAACTGATTTTGCCGGCTGCTCTTGTTGCAGGGCTAACTTCCTGTTCTATTCAGAAATCTCCCGAACAAGATATATTTGAAAAAACACGGGAGATTGTTGAGTCTTTACAAGAGAACATGTTAAAATTAAATCCCGGAGTATATATGTCCTCCCCTGACTCCGTGTTTGCTAACGTTGAAAAATCTTTAGCGCTTGTTGATTCTTTGCAAAGGAGTATGTTACAGGCTGTTCCCATGACCGATATTTCTGTCCCTGACACTGCGTCTGCCGGTAAAGATGTTAATCTCCAAATCAATTCTGCAAACGGTGTTACATCAATTAATTCCTCTAATTTAGATATGCTGCATGATAATGGAATATTTCCTGTAGATATTTCTCAATTTTTTCCGTTTAGCAATAACCGTACTTATCAGGTTGCAATTTTTCAGGCTCTGCCGTATATCAATGACGGAAAGTTTAAACAGGTAGAGGCTATGTCTAACGGTTTTGTTATTGATGGCAAATATAAGATGAAGGCTGATAAAAATGGCGGATATAGTGGAAAGTATGACCTGTTTGACAGTCATAGTTTCAAAATTGACAGATTAAGAAATGGTAATTTCAACCTTATTTATAAAAATGATAATAATGTAGAAGTCCTCGCTTTTTCAAAAGATGGTAAATTATTAAGTAAATTTGAAGCTTTCAAACAAAACTCACCGGTATCACCCTATAAACAACCTTTTGGTTTAACAGGTGTGTCTGATATGCTTAAATCTTTACCGGAAAATACAGATAATAAAATTGTAAAATTTAACAACCCTCTATCAAATAAAGAGCTTAATATGGTTAAAACAGTAATTGCATCTACAATGCCTAGTATCGAAATAGTTGATGCTAAGCAAGACGGCAATGGTCTGATTTTTAAATATAATACTGGCGATCGTTTCCCGGAGGGAAAATATACTATAAAACTTACAAACACAATCGGGTTGGATTATAAGAGAAAATTAGATTCAAACTCCTCTTTTGAAGAGCTGAAAATTCATGCTTTAGAGAATGGCGGATATGCCTGCTGTACATCAAACATGGCTTTCTTTGGGTCTGATTACGATGTAAAATATTTTGATAAAGATTTGAATATGAAAGATGAAAATTGGTACAGGCAAGACAAAGCCATAAGGGACAAAATTAAAAAGGAATTATCAGCCGCTATGATGGAAAAGGCGCTTGAAAATATTAAAAACGGTAAGCCTGCGCTTTTTAAACTCGGTGATAACAGTGTAATATTACTTCCAAGACCGGGAGAAATGGTTATTGGCGAAACTTCATTAGGCGTAAGGGCAAAGACATCTTTTGATGAAGTAAGAGACGCAATTGAAAATTTACCGGCAGCAGTAAAAGCCGGTATAGTAGTTGTAACAGTTGCAGCAGGTGCTTATGCTCTTGATGCAATAGTGTTCCCGTCTTTTCTTGACGGTGCGGCAGCAATGGGTGTAATCCCTGCGAGTGTCGGGGCCGCATTGTAATATGATATAATAACTTAAAAGCCGGCGGAGAATTCTGTAAAAGAACACATGGTTTGTTTTCTTGTTACAGTTGGTTTGATTATTTTGGGACACTTTGTGTTGGGATACAATTCAAGAAAGTCCAACATTCAAACTACAGATTTCCATCTATAAAGACATTCTGAATCAGTTAGTTACGATACCGATTACCCATTGATATCCAAATGTATACCTGTCACAAGTTTATATTTATATTCATTATGAAGGGAATTAAAAAGAAAATGATAATCCTCTTTAGGTGCACTAAATTTTGTTAATTTATACTCTTTTCCATGATATTTTACCAGTTCATATATTCTTGAAGAATTTCCATCTTCATTTTTAGGAAAAGTTTCATATCCAAAGACTTTTCCGTCTTTAACCTTTTCCATCAGTTTAAATTGTTTATCCAAAACAGAGTTATCAGCAGAACACAAAGTCTTTCTTAAAGTTTTCAATGATTTTGTTTGTAAAAAACTACCCTTGAAATTTTGATTTGAAGTTATATTTACCTGCATTTCAGAAACTCCTTATAAACTTTTTAACTATAATACTTCTTTAAACCGGCTTGTCAATAGTAAATAATATTTGCTTTCAGGTTAGTTGATTTCCATTCGGATTGAACGAGTGCTCTTTAACCCCTTAGCCTGTGCGATTTCTTTAATAGGGACGAACGAGTTAAAAGCGGTGCTTGCACCTGCTTTTTCAACGAGTGAGGAGCTAGAAGCTTTGCTTATATATATTCATTCATGGTACACACACATTAACTCTGAAGATAAAGAATTGGAACACCGTTTCCGACTTATTGTGTCGCTTTCGTATCAATTTTTCCGAAATTCAAATTAAAAAATAATTATCCTACAAGCCTTTGGAATTCAGGCGGTTGCCTATTATTTAGCTTGACTTAATACCTTATCAACGTCAGGGATTTTTCCTTTTTCAAGTTTATTTGCATATCTTTCAGCTCTTTTTAGCATAAAAATTGGCATATCAAAGAACATATTACTATTGAACGTCTTTTCTTTTACTGTTGCATAAAGATGTTTCACTTTTTTATAAAGAGGTTTGTAATCAGAAGACATACCAGTTTTTACCAATTGAGTATTTATTGACAAATAAATATCGTATGGATTATTTTTTTGATTCTCAATAACTTTAGAAAGCTTTTTTAATTGTCTTGTACTAAAATTATCTCTAATGTATTTCTGAGCTTCAGAATCTATTTTTAGAGCCATTCCAAAATTTAAATTATTTCTTGAGTTTTGTACTGCTTGTATTTGCATAAATATATCCCTTTCAATTTTGAATTATCATAACATAAAAATAATTTGCATTTGCAGTGTTAAAATAATTTAATACCAATGGCAAAATTTATATTTACGGGTTTTATATTTAAATATAAAAAAAATTAAAAGGAGACGGTTTATGCGAGTGGAAAAAAATAAATTCCCAACAAAATTTTAAAGGATTATATGTAAAACCAAGTGCATCAAAGAAATTAGAATACCTTTTTGAAAAAGCTCCGGCAACACTTGAACGAAGAGTTGAATGTGCAAAAGCTATTGGAACAATGCAAGATAGAATGAAAAATAATCCTGTAAAGGTTTTTGTAGAATCAAACAGAAAGTATTGGTGGGGCTTAAAAGCAACTGTATTTAAAGATTCTAAAAAAGAAGTTTTCACTCAAGATTCAATGTTTAATTATGATTTCTTAAAACAAGCTGTTGAAAGAGCTGAGCAAGTAAATAAAATTAATGCGTTAGCTGATTTTTTAAATACAGTAGATTCAAAAGGAAAAGAAATTCCTGAAAGTTTAAAAGAAATTTGGCGTTCCAAATAAATTATTATTTTACAGGTTTTAAAATTCAAATATGAAAATAAACGTAATAAAGACAAATATATTTAAAGATATTATTATCCCTGCTACTAAAAGGATGTTCAATTTTAAAAAAGTTGATCTTGTACGTCAGCCGGCAGCAGATACGGTTGAAGTTAGCTTATTAAAAGAGAATTTTCAAGGAATTAGTTCTAAGACTTTTAAAAAACTACTCTCACCTGAATTCACACCTAAAACTAACTTAGATGAAAGTGGCTTAAGGATAGCAACTCTGATTGATAAAAAGACAAATAAACCTGTAAACGCATATATTGCAAGAGTTGATGAAGATATCCCTAATATGGAAAAATACTATCTTATGGTTCCAGATGCAAACGGGGAAATAAATATTAAAAATAAAAATTATAGAGTTGTAGGTGATACATATTTTTATATAGATAAAGAACAGGAAATGATAAGCCCAAAATTTGAAGGTGCATTTATAGACGGAGAACTTTGCGAAAAAATCTCATCTTATATGAAAGCAAAGGGCAATAAAGAGTATAGCGGAATTGGAACAAGAATGCATCAATTACGAGTAGAAAGAATGCTCCAAAATAGATTAGGCAATGTTTGTATTGTCGCAGAAGGGAATTCTTTCCCATTCCATTATTCAATGGGATACAGATTACCTGATGCGAAAAGACCTATTGAAGATTCAACAAAAATTTTACAAGAATTTTCAAGTTTAAATCAAAAATCTCCACGAGAGAATTCAAAATATATC
>CALUYU010000093.1 GCA_944325075.1 Candidatus Gastranaerophilales bacterium | reverse complement strand
GTTTCCTGACACCTTACGGGTTCACTTTGTTCACCCTACCGAAAATCCGCTTTCCGCTAAAGAAAAAGTAAGTTGGGGTAGAAACCCCAACCTACATTATATAAAAACAATTCGTTGTAAGTCCTTAAAGGATAAATCAAATCTCACGACTCATAATGCTTTCTTTTTGTGCCTGAGGCACCACATTACATTGCTCCGCAGGCGGGATGATACGGGAATAAAAGTAGGTTGGGCTTTCAGCCCAACATTAATAATTCATTTTAAGTCCCTAAAGGGTAAATCAAGTCTCACGACTCTTAATGCTTTCTTTTTTGCTTACTTTTTTCCTCTTGGATTATTCGGGGTGTCAGAAAACTGGACGTTTCCTGACACCTTACGGGTTCACTCTGTTCACCCTACCGAAAATCCGCTTTCGGCTAAAGAAAAAAGTAAGTGGGTGCTGAACTTCGTAACTATTTATTACAATAAATACGGACGATTAGAAAGCTTATAAAACATTTCGGCAGATTTCACAAATTTTTCAGGAGATGAGCTTACATAAAACTTTTCACTTCCTTCAACCTGCAAGTCCGAAAGAAGATTTAATCTCATCAAGTCTCTCCTGATATAATCGGCAAAAGCCGATGCCGGGTTAATAAATAATTTTGAAGAAACAAATCTTTTCAGCTGAGGCACAAGGTAAGGATAATGCGTACACCCAAGAATTATGCATTCAGGATTATAAGAAAGCATCTCTTCCAATTTTAATTTGATTTCGTCCAGAGCCCACAGAGTTTCTTCCAAGTTATTCTCAACAATTTTTACCCATGAAGGGCAGGCTATTTCAATAACATTAATATTAGGGTTAATAGAGTTAATCCCTTTGGAATAAGCTTTTGAATTAACAGTAGCCGGGGTTGCAAAAACTCCAATTGTTTTATAAGGAAGCATCGCAATAATTTCTGTAACTGACTGTATAATTGGATACAATTTGAACTGATAATTATTTTTCAAAACATCATAAACAGTGGCTGAAGTTGTATTACAAGCCATGACAACCGCTTTTACATTTTGTTTTTCAAAAAAATTAAAAGCTTTTTGGGAAAACTCAATTAATTGATCTTTAGTTTTTTCACCATATGGCATATTTTTTGTATCGCCAAAATACAGACAGCTTTCAGCCGGCAGCAAGTTACGGAATTCAGAATAGACCGTTAATCCGCCAACACCGGAATCAAAAAAACCTATAGGGCTGTTTTTATTTATTTTTGAAATAATTGTTAATGCCCTCCACAATAGCCTTTGCTGTAGCCTGCTTACGGCTTTCACTCACAAGCTGGCCTCTTTCCGACGTATTTGAAATAAATCCGATTTCGACGAGAATAGCCGGGTCTGTAGTATGGTTAATCACATAGAATTTAGATTTAAACAAACCTCTGTTCGGAGAATCAACTGCACTTGCAAGAGAGGCGTGCACAGCCTGAGCAAGCGGCATACTTTCCTGATGATAGTAATGTGTTTCTACTCCGCGGATTTCGTCCCTGGTACTTGAGTTGACGTGAATACTTACAAATATATCAGGCTCATAATTTTCACTACAGGTAACTCTGTCCGCAAGCGATACAAAGGAATCATCCGTTCTTGTCATCTTTACGCCATAGCCTTGCGCCTTAAGTAATTTTTCAACACGTTTTGCAACATCAAGAGTGATATATTTTTCATAAACACCGTTTCTGGTAGCACCGACATCAGATCCGCCATGTCCCGCATCAATAACAACTTTTCTTTGTCCGGCATTAGAAACAGTTGTAGCGATCGACGAAGTTGTAGCCGGAGGGTTTAAAACAGTCGGCGTTTCTTTTTCTACCTTAGGAGCTTTAATTTGAATTTTTAAAGATTTTCCGTCTGCCCCGGTAAATGCAGTAACCAAACTATCATGGGTAATAGGAATACGCAAAACAAGCCCGCGTTTACCATTTTCAATAACAGCATTAGAAAAAGGGGTATTGGCAAAAGTTTTTTTAAATAATTCTTCATCGTAACTTGTGACATTAAACAGATAAGCAATTACCTCCGAATTAGTACGGTCAAAACCATGCAAAAGAGGCTTATCAAAATTAATAGTCATTGCGCTTGACTGTTCATCTATCTTATAGCTGGAAAACCCTGAAATAAGGACATCCAGCGGAGGCATTTCCAGAGTATTAATTTTATCAAAATTGGCAAACATAATAGACTGGTTATCTCTGGAGTATATAGGTAGATATTTTGTAACATCCGGAGTTGTAATAACTATTCTTGCCTTATTAACCGAAAACTGGCCTATTTTAAATTTATCAGAACCTCCAAGACTATATTCTTTATTTCTAATGTCATAATTAACAAGCGCGTTAGGAATATCAAAAACAATTCTCATAGGATTTGACAAAATCATCGGTTTTTCGATCCCAACAGAACCGATACCGCCTAAGAAAACCGCCCCGTTTTTCGGAACAACCCTATCAACGTAATACTTTGTATTAAGTCTTAATTCCTGTTTTTGCAAAGATGCCACAGTATTATTAAAAGCACTGTTAATTTCTGCAAGCGCATCATTATTGGTTGCGGCAGTGGTAACAGTCATATATTCATAAAAATCACTTGAAGAGGCGTGATCGTCCCTGTATGTATTTTGCATAAAAGGATTTTGGGCAATATTGTTTTTAAACTTTATGATAATACTGTTTTGCACTTTATAAAACTGCATATTTGAAATATCATAATCATCATCGTAATTAATGACAACACGTACAATATGGGGATTTGTAGAGAATTGGGATATCCGAACCTGCTTTATTCCTTCTGAGTTAAACTGCCAGTTTTTCTTTTGTCCGCCCAATGCAGAAGAAGGCAGGTCAAAATATATTCTTGTAGGATTTGATAGTTTTATAACTTTTATATCCTTAATATCCGGTAAATCCGTTATATTTGATGACGTAAGAGAAATTATGGCATTAGAAGTGTCATAATTTGCAGAAGTAATCTTAAAAATTCCTTCTGCAAAAGCCATCTGGGTAAAAGTTAAGGCAAATGCTATAAACGTAAAAAAGATAACAATATATTTTCTCATAATCCTAATCTTACTATCCCTGCGGATAAACCGCTTGTTTAACAATATTTCAATACCGGGCGCTAACCTCCCTGACTTATATTATTATATACTTAAAATTCAATTTTTCAAATTGATAATTTTTGTAAATTTTTTTTAATTTCATCAAAGTTTTGAGAAAAAATGACCGAAATTATAAATAAAAAACAGAGGTTATTGTGTACGATAATATTTATACAAAATATAAAAACGCAAAAATATTTATTAACGAAATAAATGCGAATACTGCTTATGAAGAGCTAATGAAAGATCTTAAGGCAAAGGATATGAATGCCGAAAAATACGCTTATCTTTCAAAAGCTTGTATTTTTTTACAAAAAGATGATCTTGCCCTGAAGTACGCAAAAATGTCTGTAAAATCAGATCGGACTTATGCTTACGGATATATTCGGCTTGCCTTTGCCTATGCAAGGCTTGGAAAGAAGAAAGATACACTTAAAAATACTATTATTGCAGAAAAATTCTGTAAATCAGAACCATTCATAAATTCTTTTTTAATAATTTTATATGAATACTGCGGATATGGAGAAAAAGCTAACAAGCTTTTTAATGAATTAGAAAAAAATTATGATTACTCAAGCGAATATTCTTATCACCTTGGATTTTTATACAGCCAGAAAGATCCTGAAAAATGTATTTCATATTTAACAAGAGCACTGGAAAACAGTTCACTTAATAAATACGGAATTTGTTCAATTATTGCGGAAAACTATAAACTGCTTGAAGACTATGATAATGCCGAAAGGTATGCAGATATTTGCCTGGCCGAAGGTTTATGCTCAAGAATTTTAGAGATTAAAACAGAATGTTTAAAAACAAAAGGGCTTTATGAAGAGGCCTCCAAATATATTCATAAACAATACAAACTTGCCAGGTCGAATGATGAGAAGCTTGAAGCACTTGTAATGCTGATATACACTTACCTAAACAGTCCGACACCCGAAAAATGCAGTCATTATCTGGATTTTGCATTTAAACATTTTGAACCGACTTATGCACTTTATTATGTGACGGCAACTTACTTTGAAACAATTGAAGAATATGACTGTGCAATAGATGCTTACGAAAAAATGCTTGAAATTGATCCTGATGAATCCAGTGTATATACAAGTATATCATACTGTTATTCTCAGGAAGATAATAATGAAAAGGCTTTTGAATACGTCGAAAAAGCAATTAAACATAATGAATTTTCTTCATATAACCACTATCGCAAAGGCAGAATTTTAACTGATATGAAAGAATACGGGATGGCTATTACAAGCTTTTTAAAATCGCTTGACTATGATAAATCAGACGTTGATTCTTTCCAGTGGATTTCATACTGCTATTCAATGCTGAAGGATTATGAAAAATCAATCGAATATGCAAACAGGGCAATACTTCTCAATAAAGAAGACTGTTACTCATACTTTAGAAAAGCATGGGCTTTTCAGGAGATGGGAAAGTTTGATGAAGCCATAAAGTTTTACAAACAATGCATTGAATATAATGACCGATATATTGATGCATATGTTAACATTTCCTATATATATTCCAAATTGGGAGACGTTAAACAATCAATGTTATATGCCAATAAAGCTATATTAATTGATAAAGATTACGCATACGCCCACTACAGAAAAGCATGGGCACTTCAGGAAAGCGGAAAATTTGAAGAAGCCATTGACGGCTACAGCAAGGCCATAGAACTTGATCCTACAGATGTATACAATTATCTTGGGATAGCATGTGTTTCTCTTAATACTCAGGCAAATGTTAACGCTCTTTTGTATGCCAATAAAGCTATATTTCTGGACAGAAAATGCGGAGGGGCATATTATTACAAAAGTTTAGCACTAAGTAATCTTGGCAAATCAAAAGAAGCAGAGGAAGCATATAAACAAGCGCTTAAGTTAGGGTATTCACCATCATAATAAGGACGACTTTATCAACTGGCCCAAATGTCTAAAATTATCACCAGAACTTGCTGCACCTCGTGTTTGCAACAATAATGCTTACAAGAGAGGTGAGTTGCAGAGTATTTCTGGCGCGGACTTACGTTAAGATTCCAAAACTCGTTCGGAAAGACATTATGAATATGTTTTAAGCAAATCAGACCGGAAATTATATATAAATCCCAATAACAATAACTTGAAAAATTTAGGAATATAATTTATAATAATAATATAAAGCATAACCGAGGAGGATACATGCAAAACTCAATCATAGTGCGGATTTCCCTGATAGGGGGGGGGGCAGACTAAGGATTTAACCCCTTATTGGGCAAGGGGTTTGCGTGTTGTTGTTAATTGGTTTTCCCCAGTAAATTTAACTGAACTCAGGATTGACGGATGGAAGCAATATTCCGTTTGCAATCCGGGGGATATTTTTAGGCGAAG
>CALUYU010000092.1 GCA_944325075.1 Candidatus Gastranaerophilales bacterium | reverse complement strand
GACGTTTCCTGACACCTTACGGGTTCACTTTGTTCACCCTACCGAAAATCCGCTTTCCGCTAAAGAAAAAGTAAGTTCAGGATGACAGTTGGTTAATTCTTAAAATTCATTATTTTTTTTTGTTGGGGTGGAAACCCCAACCTACTTTATCTTTGCTCACCCCACCGAAAATCCGCTTTCCGATAGTAAGCCCGCAAATAATAAAAACACACAGAGATCAAAGTATTAGACCTCTGTGCGTTAGTTTTTTATAAATAGAATTACTCTTTTAAGAACGATTCATAGTTTCTAGCTAATAAATGTGTTCTAACCTGATTAATTAAATCAAGAGCAACACCAACCATGATTATCAGAGAAGTTGCACCAATACCTTGCAAAGTTTTAATGTTAGTAACATAACTTGCAAAAGACGGGATCAATGCTATTATACCCAAGCCCAAAGCGCCGATAAATGTTGTCTTTGTGAGAATTTTATCTAAAGCTTCAGCCGTTGGTCTCCCGGGTTTAATCCCCGGAATAGATGATCCATACTTTTTAAGATTAGTAGCAATATCTTTTGGCTGCATATTTGGCATAATTGAGGCATAAAAGAATGTTAATGCAACAATTAGCAAGAAATACAGCACATAATAAGTTATTCCATCCGGACTCATAAATTGTGTTAAGCGGACAACAAAATCCTGGACAGCAGGATTTTTAAAGTTAGCCTGCCCAACCAAACTCAAAATAGTAGACGGGAATAACAATATTGCAATTGCAAAGATAATTGGCATTACTCCGCCGGGATTAAGCTTAAACGGAATATATGAGTTCATACCGCCGTAAACTTTGTTCCCTACCTGACGTTTAGGGTTAATTATAATAACTTTTCTAACTGCTTCCTGCATTACAACAATCATGATCATTGTAACAAAGAAAATAGCCAAAAGTACTGCCAACCCAAGCTGCATAGCAGTGTTATGAGCAACTATCTGTGCAGTTCTTGAAGTATAAACCGGAATACCAGACAAGATACCAATAAAGATGATTAAAGAACCACCATTTCCAATACCCCTTTCGGTAATTAGTTCCGAAATCCACATTACAAGAACAGAACCAGCTGTTAATACAGTTATTGAACTGATATAAAACATTAAGTGCGGAACGTTTGCAACAATTGCGCCCGGCAAATGTCTCAAAAACAACATAAATATTAATGATTGAAACACTGCAAGAACAACTGTAAACAAACGTGTATACTGCGCAAGCTTACGCCGGCCGGCCTCACCCTCTTCTTTCTGAAGTTTTTCCAATGACGGAATAACCACAGAAACAAGCTGGACAATAATTGAAGCGGTGATATAAGGTCCTATACCCAATGCAAATATAGAAACACTTCCTAAAGCACCGCCTGAAAATAAATCCAAAAAACCAATTATATTGTTTCCCTGAGCAATATTTGAGAATACGGTGTTATTAATTCCAAACAAAGGAAGTTGTGCACCAAATCGAAATGCTGCAATCATAAGAAACGTAAATATGATTTTTTGTTTTAAACCCGATGCATGCCACATTGACATTAAATCATCGGTAGAAGGCATACGCATTTGTGCCATTATACTAACTCAACCTTTCCTCCTGCTGCTTCAATTTTAGCTTTAGCTGACGGAGTAACATAGCTTGCCTTAACTGTAAGAGCAGATTTTATTTCACCATTACCAAGAATTCTCAATCCGTCTGCTGATGGATGAGCTTTACGGGCTTCTTTAAGAGTTTCAAGGCTGATTTCTTTTAAGCCCAAACCTTCAAGTCTGCCCACATTAATAGCTTCATATTTCCGCTGATTGATAACCTGGAAGCCTTTTAATTTTGGTAATCTTCTGTAAGCCGGCATCTGACCGCCTTCAAACCCTCTTTTAGAAGCACTTCCTGAACGTTGTCCTTCACCGTTATGCCCGCGGCAAGAAGTTTTTCCACGGCCGGATGAACGGCCTCTGCCTACTCTTTTAATTTTATGAGTAGATCCCTCGGCCGGTCTCAAATCTTCTAATGTAATTTTGTTTGCCATTTTATTTTTCCTCTTTTCTAATTTTAATTAATATAATAATTGTTGTTTATTACATAGCCGGGTAGTTTTTATAAAATTTGTCCCGGCGGATAACTACTACTCAGTAACTTCCAGCAAATGGGAAACTTTATTAACCATTCCCATAATTGTAGGAGAGTTGTAGTGTTCAACAACCTGATCTTTTTTAGTTAAACCAAGGCCTCTTACAACTCTTCTCTGAGCTTCAGAAGCGCCGATTAAACCTCTGACAAGTTTTATTTTAATTTGTTTATTATCATTTTTAGCCATTTTATTTATTCCTTTATAATTTTGTATTTATCCGAATTAATTTAAAAATTCAGCCATAGTTAAACCGCGTCTTTTTGCAACATCATTAAACGGAGTTAACTTTTTCAACGCATCCATAGTAGCGTTAGCTGCATTAAGCGGAGATTTTGAACCTAAAGATTTTGAAAGAATATTTCCAATACCAGCAAGTTCGAGAACTGAACGAACAGCGCCGCCTGCAATAATACCTGTACCTTCAGAAGCAGGTCTTAACATAACAGCGCCTGCGCCTGATCTTCCGGTAATCGGGTGAGGGATAGTTGTTTTAAAGATAGGAACGGTGATAAGATTTTTTCTGCCGTCTGCAATTGCTTTCTGAATAGCGATAATAACTTCAGATGCCTTAGCACAACCAACACCGACTTGACCTTTTTGGTTACCTACAATAACGATTGCACGGAAACTTAATTTTTTACCGCCTTTTACAACTTTTGTAACACGGCTGATTTGAACAACTCTTTCAGTCCATTCTGACTGAACTTTTTCTTCGCTGTTTTCAATTCTTTGTTTTCTGCCGCGGCCTTTTCTCTGGCCTCTTGCAGGTTTTTCTTCTGCGGAAACTTCAACTGTTTCTTCAACAACTTCTGTATTTTCAACAGTATCAGCTGTTTCAACAACTTCAGTTTCAACTGTTAATTCTTCTTTTTTTTCTGAATCCATTGTAAATTTACCTTTCATAAATTGTTAATAACATTTCTTAGCTAATCTGGACAAACCTTTTGCCATATTATCTTTTAATAAATGAATACGCCAAAATAAACGCTATTTAAAGCTATTTGAAATCGTATTCGGGTTATAACTTTTCTGACAAGCAAAGAGTAACATAAATAACAATAAAAAGCAAGCAAATAGTTACAAAACTTTATTTACCCGGATCAATAAGAACACATCGGACTCCGAATTTTTTCAGGTCATCCGGATATGCGTTAACAGTTCCGGTAGAATAGTTAATTGTATAATGTTTTTTGTCGCCGGGAGAATCTTTCAGCCAAAAATTTCCCCGATAATATTGGGAGGCGATCGGAAATTTTATTGAAGGAGTCTGGTTACAGTAATTTTGTATTGCCAGAGAAGATGTTTTGCAGTTATCAACCTTGTAACACGAATTAACAAACTGATTTTTATCTTTAGGAATTTCTCCGCCCGCGGCAAATGCTCTTTGGCAATTTTCTGAAGAAATCCAGACATACCAAGCTTGTTCCCTTGTAGGAAGATCCATTCCTCTGAGGCTGCAGTATGTGGAAGCCTCATAGTATCCAGTTTTTATACCGGCATCCTTCCCTAAACAAATTCTTTCTCCGGATTTGTAAGGTATAAAACTGCACTCTTCATCCGTGTACTGTTTCGGGAAATATTTCATTATAAAAAGAGAAACTTCTGGTTTATTTAAAAAGACTATTATTCCTAAAATCATTACTAATAAACAAAGTAAGTACAACTGGTGTTTATATTCTTCCAAAACATTCTCCCTATAAATAATACAACTGATTATACTTGCTTTTTTTTCAAAAATCAACTAAAATAATTGGGCATAAGGAGAGTGTTTTATGAAATCAAAAATTTTTACAATAATATTATCATTGTTCCTGGCCGGACAAACAGCTATTTCAGCCCCATTTAATGCTAATGCTAAGACTAAAAGAATTCCTGCAGGAACGAAACTTACTTTAGAAATGCTTAACTCTGTATCAACTTTTTCAACTGCCGGAAGTGAATTTTCGGCCATACTTGTAACAGATCAGACTTCAGATTCGGATGTAATACTTCCATCAGGTTCACTTGTCAGAGGAACGATTAAGAAGGTTGTTCCGGCAAAAAGGCTTTCTAAAGGGGCAATACTATATCTTGATTTTGACCACGTTGTAACTCCTAACGGACGTCAGTTACCGATTTCCTTATCTGTTGTAGGGCGTTCAGATATGACTTCTGATGGAGGAATTACTACAACCAAAGGCTATGGAGATGCAGTACGCCAAAACTGGGATAAAACTGTTGATATAACCAAAACAGCTACAGAGTGGGGTGTTGATACCGGGGATGATCTCATTAACGGTTACGGAAAAATTCTTACAGTACCTGTTGGGGCAATCGGAGGCGGCATTGGCGGCGGGGCTTACTTTATAGGTGATAGTGCCGCTGACTTATTCAGAAAGGGTAAAGATGTACAAATCCTTGAAGGAGAAAAAATAGAAGTAATCCTTGTTGACCCGATTGATGTGCCGGTAATATAAAATTTTCTCAAAAGCGGGAACCGTGGTGATTATTTATAATTGTCCCCGGTTCCTCGCAATAATAATCAAAAATTAAATAAAATCTACAGCAGAGCTCAACATTTAATAAGATATTTTTAAAACCACGGATAATCATCCTTGATTTGCCAGCCGTCATTCTGAATCAGCGCCCCGCAATATATGGCAGTATTAGTTGTACGCCCAGTGTCAGCACACCCCCAGGTGCTGCGGTTTAGTAATGTATCGCGCGGCAATCCTTCTCCAAACATTTTAAGTTTATCAGCATTACTTCTTAAATTCATTACAAATACATCTTTCCCAAAAGTATTGGGTTTTTGTAACCCATTTATGTCTACATATATAAGTACACTTCCCATAGAAAAATCTCCTTGATAATTGTCATATGCAAGCATTATCATATTTGTATTATTAAGTATAAAACGATAGTTGTCATTGTTGCTGCTATATACAAAATTTATCTCTTGACCACTTGGTGTATACCAAGAATATGTACAATCCTGTTTCGCTTGATTTCCGCCTTTACATAAGGTAACAACTCTTAGATAAGGGATCAAGTATCTGTTAGCAAATATATCAAGAGCATCCTGCAAAGATTGAGAGTCTCCGTTTTCTGGATTTTCCGGTTTAAACTCCCATTGAGAAATATCTCCATAATCTTTTTGTGCCATTGTAAAAGCTTGAGATAGAGTCGAATAAGCTTTTTGCAGCTGAGCTACAGTTGTAATTTTTTGGTGTTTTGCAATAAGCATCGGCATAGTCATAGCGGCAACAACGCCGATTATGCCTAGGGTTATTAGAACTTCTGCAAGTGTAAATGCAACCTTGCGAGGCGAGTGGGGCCTGAGGCCCTGCATTACAATGCTCCGCCGGCGAGATGAAACGGGTATTAATGTAGGTTGGGGTTTCACCCCAACATAATATTTATTTACGTTTGATACAGAAAACTTTGAGTTGGTGAAAAATTTGAAGAAAGGTATTTTTGACAAAAACCCTTCTCTCCCTTGAGGTTCGTTACCCCCCCCCCCCCC
>CALUYU010000091.1 GCA_944325075.1 Candidatus Gastranaerophilales bacterium | reverse complement strand
TGTTGCGTAAGGTTTAGTTCCAGCCGTCTGGCCCGTACGCGCTTAGCAATCCCTTCCGCTAAGGCCTGAGGATTGAACTCTTCTATTAAATTAGAAACTAATATATTATTTGTTAAATTGTTGTCATCCATATAACATATAATATATTATGTATTAATGATTTTCAAGACCTAAATCTTTGGTAATAATATACAGGCCATAAGTGGGGCCGTTTTCTACAGAAAGTATGGGCTATATTAGCGTTAAATCTTCACGATCGGGAATAAAATGGATTTTATAGGGCTAAATATGGATAAAATAAATCCCCACTGCATCTATTTTAGTGGGGATTTGCTTATGGGGTAGGTAATGTATTATTAAGATCCAGTTTCATTCTTTCTTCTCCTTTATGCAAATTGTGGCAGTAAATCATTCACAATTTCTATGGATTTACGCAAATAAGTAGGGCTTAAATGCGCGTAGCGTTGGGTTAATTTTAAGTCAGAATGACCCAAAATACGCTGTAAATCGGTAATAGAGCCTCCTTTCATCATAAAATGACTGGCAAAAGTGTGGCGCAGGTCGTGAAAGCGGATGTTTTGTATGCCCAGTTTTTTGATCGTATGACGAAAGTCGTACTCCACCATTTTTTCCGTCAGCGGGAATACTTTACCTGTTTTAAGCGGGTGCATACTCAGTAATACCTGACGTAAGGACGGCATAATGGGCACTTCCCGCTTATTGCCGGATTTGGAAATATAAATATGGATAATGTTATTCGTCCAATCAATGTCTTTCCAATCCAGGCGTAGAATTTCGCCCCGGCGCATACCCGTACAGATAGCAAAAGCTACCAAGTTACGGGAACGCTCTGGGATATGCAACAAAACTTCTTTAATCTCTTCTTGCGATAGGTAATTGGTGCGGGCAGGGTTTTCTTTTTGCTTTCCTACTCCTATGCACGGATTTTCACCTTTATACAACTTAAGTAAGATGACTTTATTAATAATAGCCCGCAGGACGCTAAAGTGTCTGTTGGCGGTGGACGGACTGGTTTCGGCCAGGCGTTGGTTATAAAATTCCTGTACCTCAGCCGTAGTAATACTGGCTAGGGGCTTATTCCCAAAGTACTTTTTGAGAAATTCTATCGTATATTTCATCTTAAAAGCACTTTTTTTCTTACTCAGGTGAATGGCATAGTATTTATCGGCCGCTTCCCTAAAAGTAAGTTGTTGTTTCTTCCTGTCTGGGAAGAACTTCCTTTCGGCTATCTCGGCCTTACGCTTGGCTAAGATCTCTTTAGCCAGTGTTTTACTACCATAAATAGTTTCTCGGTGTCTCTTCTGGTATTCATCACGGTAGTCAATTGTAAAACTTTTATTTAAATTATCTTTTATTCCCATATATTGTATTCCCTTCCTGCTGCCGTGCTGCAGAGCTTATCATCATTAGAGCGTTTTGTAAAGCAGCACACAGCTATATTTCTGCTTGTTTGGGCTTATTAAGGGCCTTTATGGGGCCCCTAATAAGACAAAACGCCCCTGGAGTCGTTATATATACGCCTCTGTTATCATTGAAAAATTGTAGTGATTATTTACGCCCGAATCTTGAAGATGGTACTTAAATCATCGTTACTACTTTTTGCTTCTTCCAACGAGTTATCTACTTCCACCAGATCAAACCTTACCCCTCTTTTACCAAGTTTAATAATCCATTGGGGTGGAATTTTACCTTGGCTTTTGTAGGTATAAATACTCCCTTCCGTTGTCCCTAAATACTGGGCCAATTCTTTAGCATTTACTAAACGCGGTGTCATCAAATCCTCCTGCCTGCAGACCCATATTTACTGTAGTATTACCCACACATTTAGGGGTTAATTTCCAGTTGGTTTCATATGAGATTTTTTGATAATCTTCCCACTGAATAGGACTCATTTGCAATACTGAAGATAGCAAAATTTCTTTGAATATCTTCTCCGTTTCAGAAGTAGATACATATCCCTCTTGCAACTCTTTCCAATAACGTAAGGCCGTCTTAGCATCACCGTGTTTTTTTAACCAAGTGAAAGTAAGATCTGGTCCCAGGTTCTGTAACATCAAAAGAAGCCAGCAACGCAAGGATACAGACTGTAAGCCGTGAATCCCGTGCTTTTGACAAAATATTTCTCTCTCTTTTAGAAGCGTATTAAAATCAGATTCTACCAGTACAATGCCATCTAATATCTGAGAAAGCCTATTCGTCAATATAGTTCTGGCAATTTCAGGGTTAAAAGCATTAGCCAAGGTGTTTTCAAAGACCAAGTGTTGGGTTCTAAATTCTCGTTCAATTTCAACACTTTTTTTAATTTGATACTCAACATTGACCACAGAAAAAGAACCCTCTTCCAGGATATTCCGTAAATCCAAGGGCAGATATTCTTGTTTTAATCCTTCTTGCCGTTTATCGTACAAGATTAACTTGCGGTGTTTAAGCATATTCACACAACAAAATCCATCTTCCGGGTAATAAGTCACGGCTTTATTAAACCGACTTATCTTTTTACTGCTCTCCATTAAGTGTTGGTAGAAGTCAGACGCCAGTGGAAGTAGTGCAAGCTTATTCACATCCATTCTAAATAGCCTATGTTGTATCAATACTTCTGGTTCCACAAATACACCCGCATAAGCCAGTTGTTCTACACTTTTGTACACAAAAGTCTCTAAGTCCTTTGGACCGACTTCATACAAATTATGTCCAAAAATGACTTTTGACGGGCAAGATTCCCAATAAATCCCATAGAAATCCCTACGTATAGTAGGAAAATATCCGGCTTCCAGGTGTTTATATCCTGATCCGTCCCTATGTGGGGCTAATAGGTATCTATGCCTACTATCAGCCCTATCGGGAGATATAATTTTAACCTCTCCCGGTAAAAGATAACAAGCCACTTTATCCAGCATAATTATTACTCCTTTTATGTGCCACACGGGCTAGCATGGGATAAACAATATATCCCTGCCAACCCCAATATTTACTATTGGCGGTTAAGCCCATTAAATGAGCTACCCGAATGCGATTGCAAGCGGGGAAAATGAATTTTTTGTATTGCTGTTCCACCTCCGGGAAAAGATTCCCTAAGGTAAAACTTGTTTTAATTTTTTTCATTTTTTCTCCTTATTTGTTTGAAGTTAACTTATAATATAATCTGTTTTTGTTCTGTTTATAATATAAAAAATACTTGTTATAAAAAATAATTTATGATATAATAAAAATTTTGTATATATTTTATACAAAGTTTATGCGTTTATTTCAAAGGGATAAAAGCCCTATTTGAATATAGGATAAAAGACCTATTTATAAAACTATTTTCCCTTCAAATATTCGCTATTTTATGACTGATTCTTTAACAAATTCTATATCTGGCATAAATATCAATTTGCATTGATTAGAAAATAAGAACATTCTTATATCCGTTTAAGGTAAGAGTCTTAAATACTCACATGGACTTAAAAGTGACTAGTTTTAGAGTCTTCTGAAGCTGGAAATAATGTGAAAATAAACAGAAATATTTCATTTTTCCTGCTCATTAAGCACACCATATAAGGGGGCAATATATTAGTACTAGGAAAGCTCCTAAAATTTTCTAGAAAATTTTTTGACCGGACTTTTTATTATAAAATCCCAAAATTTATTTTTGTGATGTTATCTTCCGCTTTTAGTGGCTTTCGTCCGCCGTCCTTATTTTTGGCAAGCGAAAAATAGCCACTAAGTCCTGCCGTTTGTTTCATTAATTAATTTAATTATTTAAAGCAAAACTCCTCACACAATTGTGAGGAGTTTTAACATACTGGCAATAAAGCACTATTGATTATTTTAGCAATTGATAATATTGTTTGATTTTTTGTGCCATTAAATAACGACGTTTATCCAAAAAATCTTCGAATTTTGTATAGTCCATATCAAAAATCTCTGGAGGAATACAATTGTCTTTCATATTCCCATTCAACTTTTCCATTGAATTAATGCCGCCATAACCTGTATCATTAGCAAGGCATTGTTCCTTTACTAGAGCCATATAATCTCGAGGAGCTTGGTCTTTAATCTTGATATTAATTTCAGATTGAGTATATACATAGTTAGCAATTTGGTTATACAAACTACGTTCTTTAATCCCAAATTTCTGTAAATATTTTTTAGGGAAAATATGATGAATATCCCCTCGTTGCTCTATAAGAGTTTTCACGTCTATCTGCTCTGATAAAAAGCCAAAATCTCCCATTTTGACTTGTGCCATCAAGAAGACATTGAACATAGGGCTACTGGCCACGGCGGTATCCAACTTCGTTACCAATATATTATTCCAGAAAGCCTCCGACAATTCCCCTTCTTCGGTGTGCTGTAATAAATCCATTGGATCATTCATTTGGAAACGTTTAATATCATAATCAAAGGTAGATTCCGGCGAACCAGAATATCTGCCAGTCAAAATAGTTAATACAATCCAGCGGCGCACGACTTTTTCAATCACAGCAGTTTCGATTCCTCTTTCACGCAAAAGCAAATACAAAGCATAACCAAAATTCAAAACATTTTGAGAGCGAATCATAGACGGAGAAATAATACCCGTTGATTTCACAATCATCAAGTAGCGTTGAAAATTAGTTTTATTTACGAACGCCAATACGCCTTCCTTAAGCTTGGCAAAAGAATCCGCAGCTATTGCTTCCTGATACTCCCGCGAGTTAAAGTCTCTGCCAGATAAAAGACTCACTAAATCAGCAATCTTTCCACGCAGGAACTTAAAGGTAAATGCTACACGCAATACATCGGTATAATCTGGCACATAAATATCTTCATTTTCTGTAACAACCCATTTAATCGCAGTAAAATCTTCCGTTGAAGAGAAATCTATATCATTGTGCAAAATAGCATCATAATCTTCAGGTTTTTGCATTAGATGACAAAAATAATCCATTATTTTACGGATTTGATTGCCTCCATATTGATTATCAGAAGAAATTTTTGACATAGCAAAATCTGCTTGTGATAAAACAACCCCTTTGGAGTTAATACGAATAAAAATATCTGTAACCTGGGCAATATCCAACTGTGGAGAAAGTTCAATAACGCCTAAATTATTATTTTGAATTTGTTGTAGACGCGTAATAACCGCATTGATATCACTACGTTTATTATCTTCCAATTTATTCTGTTTACAATAATTGATAACAAAGTTAAAAGAATCAAACCCTGGCTGATAAAGTGGCGCAATATCAGAGATCCAAGCAATGTCATTTTCAATGGCTGGGTTGGCAACTTCAAAGCATTCTTTTAATGGATTAAAAGCAATTTTAATGCGTTTTTTCCGGTAATTGCTCCCGACAATTGGTTCACCTACAATCGCTGCTTGCAAGGCAGTAATACGTTGTTGGCCATCAATTAAAATTTTCTTTCCGGAAGAAATAGTGCCATCTTTTAAATGAATATCTGGATTCTTCCAAACAATAATATACCCCACCGGAAACCCAGCATAAAGGGAATCAATCAAATCACGAACTTTGGTCGAATCCCACACAAAGGGGCGTTGAATTTCTGGTATTGCGATTTCTTCACTACGAATCCAAGATAATAATGTAGAAATAGATGTATTATTTACTTCATATTGGGCCATATTTGCTCTCCTTTAACTTTCTTCTTACCCCGCATTTC
>CALUYU010000090.1 GCA_944325075.1 Candidatus Gastranaerophilales bacterium | reverse complement strand
CAACAGTCCAGCGCTATGCAACATGCGCGTTATCAGATATTCTTCTTAATCAGCCGGTAAAAGATCAGAAGATGCTGGATTATCTATTTAATTCCTATGCGCCTGCACTGAACCTAACATTGGCGCAGAGTGAATTTAACAGTCTACAGGAGATGTATAATGCGGCATTGGCTGGTCAGATAAATGTAGCAAACTTTGTGCAGGGCTTTTCTGATAGTATGAGTGCAGTAACAGAGCAAATGCGCCAAGAAAACTATACAAAGTACGGTGAGGAGCTGCCAATAGATGTAGTTGAAGAGTTTAGTTTCGATTCGGAATTTGATATAGCGCAGAATAGAGTACCATTATCAATTGGTTACTTGTCCCAAATTAAGGATATGAAATTGATACTGGAAGGTCAAGTAAAGAACCAAAATGCACAGTTTTGGCAAAGCGGAGATTACGTAAATAAATTAGTCGCGAGTCAAATGAATAAAAAAAAGATTGTTTTACGCATGGGGACTGACTTTTATGAGAATTGTGTTATTAAACACCTTAAGGCAAATATAACAAGTTTATATGCATTAAAGATAACTGTAACACTTAAATATAACTTTTTTGAAGAAAATTATTCAAGAAGGATGAAAGATGGTCGAATAATGAACCCTGAACCAAGCATTAGAGGATCTTTCCCAACAGAATCTACTTATGGTGGAATTCGTAATGGTTAGTTATATATTAATAGTGGGATGATGCCATTCGCATCATCCCACTAAGCAAATCCCAAATGATAATTTTCATAAAGAAGAGTAAACTTTACACGGATTTTTTTCAAAAAAATCAGTCATATTAAAAGGCGTGTTGTCCCATTGGTATTCAAAGATATAATCAGATGAGAGCCTATAAACTTTACACGGATTTTTTTCAAAAAAATCAGTCATATTAAAAGGCGTGTTGTCCCATTGGTATTCAAAGATATAATCAGATGAGAGCCTATAAACTTTACACGGTTTTTTTTCTCGAAAATCAGTCATATTAAAAGGAGTGTTAACATCCCATTGGTATTCTTTGATATAATCCTTATTTTTCCACTCCTTAAATTCCTCATTAGCACTGATTAGCGGAATAATTCCATCTGCCCAAACCTGAGTGGCCATTCCTAAAAAAACTAAAAAAAACAAAAACAATCTTCTAAACATATAAAAATTATATCCCAAATAGAACTGTAAACAACTTAAACGTTCTTATCAAATTTACTTATTGCTGACTAAGTTTAATTCTTGGCTATGCATAGGTTTTATGGCTATTTAGAATTTATAACATACACTTTAACTGGTGGTTTATTTTCTTTATTATAAAGATTAATCGAATTATACGAATAATCTTGCCAGTTATATTCCTAGATCTCGCTAATATTTTTACAACCTTTATATTTGGGGATTGCACAAATAACTGGAATAATACCCTCAGCCAATGCTGTGCAGGGGAAAATATGTATAAACGCTATGCAGAAAATTATTCTTTTAAACATAATTCTATTTTACATAAAAACTTTAATCTTTCAAAAATTTTTAACTATTTGGCTATTTTATTAGTTACATATTACAACATAAGGAGACAAATATGGAAATAAACAATCAAGGATTATCCTTAAGTGATCTTAACGACCTATTGGACAGCAAAGAAGATCAGTTAAAACAAATTTTCGGAGCCGATTTCTACATCAGACCTGAAGGCGTTATTGATAATATCGTTACTTCAGTGTCTTTTTTGGAAATGTTATTTGAGAATGAGTGTGCTCATTTGGTAAAGCAATTTGACCCTGAAACAGCTGATTCGGAATTTTTAGACAATTTATATGAACGAATAGGACTGAAAAGAACAGGCGAAACTTATACAAGTTTTTACAAAGAAATTTTGGGACTGGCAGGTTTAACTGTTTCTGAACAAAGTCTGAAAATCCGTCATCAAACATCCGGTATGCTATTTGTTAATAATGAAAGTTTTGAATTTGACTCAACCGGGAAAGCAAATGTGCTCTTTGAATGTGTCTATGCCGGAGCTACCAGTGTTGGCACTATTGATCAGTTTTATATTGAGGAGTCTCCTAATCAATTAATTTCAATTGGTACTGCTCCCGCATCGGATATTGTTATCGGGGAAGAAGAAGAGTCCGATTGTTCATTCAGAGAGCGGTTTCATAATTCCAAAAATTCTGCTGCTAAATGCAGCCGCAATTCTGTAATAAATAATCTTTTAGCCTATGTAAATGACATTTCTTATCTAAAAGTTCTTGATGGAAATTCTGATGAGAGTATTCCGGCAGGCAAAATCAAAATTATAGCAAAACCAAATACAGAGGATCAAACTTTTGCAAACGCAATTAAAGAAACTGTTCCCGGCGGGGTTGGATTTCTCGGAAACACGAGCGTATCATTACCGCTTTCAAACGGGCAAAGTTGGTCTGTTGCTTTTGAAAAGGCTGCTGATGTTCCTGTTGTTTTAAGTGCCGCTTTAAAGGTTCGCTCCGGCTATTACTCTAATACCGTGTTTAATAATGTTCGTAAAAATATCATATCTTATTTGCAAGAGAGGGTGTTCGGACTTAATTCTACTGTTTATGCTACAGAATTTATTATTCCTATCCTGGAAGTTGACGGTGTAGAAGCTGTTACTGATATAAAAGTTAAAAGATCCTCGGATGCTGACTATTCCTCTAGTGTTAATAACTCGATAACGGAAATTCCGGTATTTTCTGAAAGCAATATTCTGTTATCAGTGCAGGAGCAGGGAAATTAGGTAATATATAAAAATTTAGTTTTTTAATATTTCAATTTATAACATTCAAAGTTAAGGAGAATTTATGAAAATAATTGATTACAAAGTTCAGGCTCTGAAATTTATCCTGCCTTATTTTAGAACAAATAAGGACATTGTTGCTATCTTAAACGCAATCGCAGCACGTTTTAATCTTTTGCAAAATGTAGTAAAAGATTTGCGAGAAAGCCTTTATATAAAAAATGCGAGAGGTGTTTGGCTTGATTATATCGGTGATGAAGTTGGGGCTCAAAGGGACGAGGCAGATTTTGGCAATTACTTTTGTGTTAACCGTGACCACATTAATGTTGAAAAACAATTCTATTTTTTGTCTTCAGGTTTGGATCCTAAATCACCGCTAACGCTTTCCGATGCCGAATTTATTCAGAAAATTTATGCTTATATCGGGGCAAATTCTTCCTCCGGAAGTATTGAGGAAATTTTGGAAATTATAAAAACAATTACAAATGCCAATGATATAAAAGTCACAATATCTGCTGACTTTGTACTAAAGATTAACCTTATTGGAGACGGTCTCATTATGACCAGAAATACAATAAATTATATCCAGCAGATTTTGGGTGACGGGATTTATTTGGAAGAGATTCAAATTAATGGAAAAACTAATTAACAAAGGAGACTCATATGAAAAAGTTTTTAATCTGTTTATTTACATATTCACTAACTTTGGTTCCGGTCTTGGCAGATTCAGTGATGCCGGAGCAGGTTTCGGAGAATAACAGAGTTGTGTTTTCTGTTCAAAAGCAGCCGGCGGCAGATGCTGTTCAGAAGCAGAATGTGAAAAATAACTGGTTCTGTATTGTTATTCAGGTTAATGGGAAAATTCTGGAGCCATATGGACAAAAAGATTTATTCCCTGAAAATTTAGGAGAGACCGATGAAAAGAATTCTAACTAATATTATATTTCAACCTTTTCCGCGAATCGGGCAGAGAATTAAACAAGAATCTGATAAGGATATTATTCTTTGTTCAAAAACGGGTTATTCGCTTTTTGATGATAAGAATAATTATCCCAGTATATTTGAGAATGTTTTTAATGTTCTTGTTGTTACCAGTGATTTTAAGTTTTCATTTGAGGTCAAAGGCAAAAATAAAATAGTAAAGGATCAGCGTTACAGATGGAATAATGCTGATATTTGCGGCATACTTAAATGTTTTTGTTCTCCTGATGACAGGCGGATTATTTTGCCAAGCGGAATTCATGATTATATGCTTGAATTTAAGAAAGAAATTTACGCCAAAATTAAACATTGTTGTACCCCTGCGCAATTCAGAGAACTTTCCAGTGAAATTTTCATTGTTTTGTGTAAACAACAGGGATTTTCTTCTTGTAAAGCTGAGATAATGGGCAACCTTGTAGACTTTTATCAAAAACATTTTCAAAAGAAGAAATGGGAGGCGTTAAATGGATAAACAGTTTTTTGACTATGCGCCAATCTTAATTTTTATAGTATGTTTTTTATTTAAGAACAAAATTTTTGTAACCCCCGAACAACTTTTAGATATAAAAACTAAAATGGTTGAATATGTTGCCGAACATTATGTTCCAATAGAGCTTTACCGAGATAATCATAAGCGTCTTGAGGCTCAAATTGATATTATCGGCCAGCGTATTGAAAAGGTTGATACAAATGTTGATGAATTAAAAAACATGTTTATTACAAAACTAAAAAACTAAATTTTTGAATTGGCTTGGAATAGTTTTTATACGGAAAGATTAAACGTTTTCCAAATGTTACGGAATATTTTAATAGTGAGAGGTAAAATTTATGACGATAAAATATATAATCGGGCATTGGACCGCAGGTATGCTTACCCCGAATAAAATTGATTTGACAAGTTATCAACTTCTTATTGACGGAAACGGGGAACTTCATAGTGGTCTTGCTGTTGGATGTACATCCTCAACAGGAGGTATGAATTCAATTACATATAATATATCTTGTTGCGGGGGATTATCTTCTTCTAAGTTGACAAGAATTCAAGTCGAAAAATTTTATTCTGTTTGTGCAGAGAAGATTAAAGAATATGGTTTAAGTGTCAAAGAGTTTTACACACACGCCGAAATAGGTGAAATGTGCCGTTCAGGGCTTATTACTAAACTATTGCCGTCTAATCAGTATTTAAAACAAAATATCGGGAAAGTTGATTTAACAATTCTACCTGATATTACCGGCAATGCATTTGAGACCGGTGAATTTATCAGAAACAAGATTTTATGGTACTTAAACCAATAATAAATCTTTTTTCTTGACATACTCCTTCATTTTTTTGCTCCGCTTTCCCTTTCTTTTGCGGAGCTTTTTTTTTTAGAATTTAGAATTTAAATTATGATAGAAAATTATAATGAGAACTTATATAGCAAATTCCTCAAAATGGATAACTTGTTACTTGGAATTCGCAACAATTCTTGTTGTGCCGGAGAGGAGGCTTACAAGGCAGTTGGTACACAGAGTATTTCAATGGTTTGTAAATGGCAAGATTCAGAAACAAGTTTGGAATGGCATTATGACTATGGGTTAAGCAAATCTTAGGAAAATCATGTATAAATCCAATCTAAGTATCTTTACAAAATAGGTATATTCGTGTTAAAGTAGTCATGACGGAATTGTAGCGTTTGTGTCGACGTGGCACGCTGCCGGAGAAAAACGATTGAGTATCGTTTTTCGAGAGGGTTGAGCTCGACTCAACATCCGCTACGAGACACCGATAAAAAAAATTTTGACAACTGAATAAATATAACCTGTGTCGACGTGGCACTCTGCCGAAAAAACGATTAAGTATCGTTTTTGAGAGGTAAGGTATACGCGGCAAATTGACAACAAAATAGATAAGTCGACGTGGCACTCTGCCGAAAAAACGATTAAGTATCGTTTTTGAGAGGTAAGGTATACGCGGCAAATTGACAACAAAATAGATAAGTCGACGTGGCAC
>CALUYU010000089.1 GCA_944325075.1 Candidatus Gastranaerophilales bacterium | reverse complement strand
TGAATATAATTCAGCAGATGAATGTTATTACGGCAACATATTATATATTGATGATTTAGTTGCCTATGACGGTAAAAGCATTGAAGAATTGGAAAATGCTTTTCATGAAATGGTTGATGATTACTTAGTCACTTGCAAAGAATTAGGTAAAAAAGAATGTTTAATTTAGATAATGAAAAACTACAAGAATTTATAAAAAGTGCACCCACATTTGATAACCATTTAATGTCGCAATTACAGGATCCTGAATTTCAGAAAGGGTGGCTTGAACTTACACTTGAAGAATTTTTGCAGGACGGAGATGTAAACGCTTTTACAAGATGTCTTACATACGTTGTTAAAGCACGTGTTAAAAATGCAAAACGTGGAGAAATTTCAAGGCTTGCAAAAGAATTAAACCTTGACAGAAGTAACTTGTCAGAAATTGTAAACGGAAATAAACAACCCAAATTGGAAACAGCTTTTAAACTTTTGAACGGTTTAGGTTATAAATACGAGATAAAAATAACACTTGCGTAAAATTATTATTCAATAGGAAATGACACTTGTTTTATGCAAGTGTTGTTTTTTTATTAAATAAAAGGGAAATAAAGTATGCCAAATACAGAATTAGAAACAATCGACCGTCAAATAGCAAGTGAAAATGACAGGCATAGACAAAGGATAGAACAGTTGCGGCGACAAAAACAAAGAATAAAAGATAAACGGGCAAGAGAAAAAGAGCAAAAACAACTGCAAACAACATATAAAGAGTGCCTGCAGGCATTGGCAGCAATTCTAATTAGGTAAATTTTTCATCTATTTATGCTATATTCTAAGTATGGGCAGTAAATTTTCAACAAGGTATTCTGCATTAATAGAGGCAAAGCGTCTTGAAGAATTGTCAAAAGACAAAACTTTGTTGCCTGTTTATGCCTCATCGACTGCAAAGATTTTGCCATATCAAATAGCTGCGGCACGTTTTGCATTACGGTCTGACTTTTTAAAAGGCTGTATTCTCTGTGACGAGGGTTCTCTTGGTAAAACTTATGAGGCATTGCTTGTTGCAGGACAAAAATGGTATGAGGGAAAGGAAAACATTTTGGTTGTTCTTCCGTCAAATCTTGTAACACAGTGGAAGCGGAAACTTGACAGGGATTTTACACTCCCGTATGTTTTTTGGAATAATACAAAAAATATTCCTGATGAAGACGGTATTGTTTTGACAACATACGATTGTGTCATCAGGCATGCTGATAAAGTAAAAGAACGTGACTGGGACCTGGCGATTTTTGATGAGGCGGATGTACTTGCAAATTACACTAAAGACACGACGGTCATATTAAAAAATGCAGTACGTGAGGCATACAAGTTACTTTTAACTCCGACACCCATTACAAAAGATATTCGGGACATTTACGGGCTAATTCATTTTATAGATGAAAGTATTTTGCCGGATGTTGATTGGTTTTACAAACGATATTTCAGAAAGCCTGAAAATTACCCCGAATTAACAGGCTGGGTTTCTCAATTTTGTTTCAGGACACTGAAAACTCAGGCAACTGAGTATGTAAATTTTCCACGCAGACTGCCGATTACTGTGGATTATCCGCTTATACAGGAAGAAAAAGAACTGTATAAACTTATTTCAACATATATTGCCTCTGACGATAAGGTTGCCTACCCCGAAATAGATGAATACAACCTTAACCTATTGTTTTTCAAAACACTTTCATCTTCACCGCAGGCGTTTGTGAATATGATATCTCCTGCAATTCAAAGAACTTACGGCCTTGAAAAAGCCGCTCTGCTGCATATTCAAAAACTTGCATCAGAAATAAAAATTAATTCAAAAACCACACAGCTTTTGAAGATTTTAAAAACAGTTTTTAACCACCTGAAATCAATGAAAGTTAATCAAAAAGCGATTGTGTTCGTGGATAATAACACAACGCTTGATAACCTTTATATGATTTTCAGACAGAACGGATATAACACGTTAAAATACAAAGATAATGACACACTTGAAAATTTCCGTAATGATGAAGATGTTCAAATCCTTGTAACAACGGATACAGCGGCAAAGGGTTTGGATATAGAATACTGTCCTGTAGTTGTGAATTACGATATGATTTACAATTCAATTCAAATGGAGCAGAGGATTTGCAGATGCCACAGACAGGGACAGAATTCTGATGTGCTAGTTATTAATCTTTTAAGCCATGAAAATTTTGCCGATGTCAGAATGCTAGAACTTATAAACAAACGGACTTTGCAGTTTAACGGGATTTTCGGAATGTCGGATGATATAGTGGGCAATTTTGACGTTAAGATTAAGGAAGTCCTAAAAGATTTCAGGCACAGAGATGAAGTTGCTCGGGCTTTCCAAGAAAACTTGACGGAGCACAGGCAAGCAAACGAACAGCTTGTTGAAAATTCGGAAGATATTTTGTTCACGACATTTACAAAATCTATTGCCGATAAAGTTACGGTTACTCCTGCATATATCGAAGAAAAAACAGAGGAACTAAACAGTGACCTTTGGGAACTTGTGAAATATTACTTTGAAACAATAAAGCCCGACTGGTACGAAATAGATGACGAAAACAAAACTTTGACCTTAATTGAGGGATACAAACGCCCGTATTTGTTTTCGTTCAACGATAACGGACGAATGAGAAATTATGAGGGGTACAAAAAATACGGATTAGGCAAGGATTTCAAACCTCAAACAGGCAGAATAAGTTTTACATCGGCTTTTGCAAAAGGGATTTTGAGAGAAATTGACACGAACATTGCACCAGAGGCAAAAATTTATGTAAATGAGGACATTGAGCCTTGCGAGATTGGATTTTATAACGTTGCAATAACCTCAAAAGATGTTTCGTCAAGCCGTTGTTTATTAATCGGACAGACAAAAAGCGGGGAGATTTTGCCGGATGAAAAGTGCAGACAACTGTTAAGTTTGCCCGTAATTGAAATTGAAGAACGAACAAACCTTGAAAAAATAAGGCTTGGCAGTTTGCTTGAAGATTTCGGGAATTTGGATGAAAAAATATCTAAAGATGAGATAATAAAAGAGTATATAAAAAGTCAGGAAGGCTCATTTGCTTTTGAGGTTGAAAAAATAAAACTTGTTGCAGGCAGAAAGAAAACTCAGCTTGAAACGGATTTGAACGATATAAAAACAGAAATAAAAGATTTGAAAAAACAGGCTTGTGCAAACAAACTTGAGGAGCTGAAAACAACAAAACGAATAAAGGTTTTGGAAAAAGAACTGTTGCAGCGAGAAGAAAAACTATTTTACGATAAAGCACAGATTGACGTTGAAACAGAAAAGGAAATAGCGGATTTGACGGATGAATACAACTTTAATGTTCTGATGAGCCCGCATTTCAAAGTGCAAATTTTCAGTACAAATAAAGAAAAGCAGCCCGAACCGGAGTTAGAGGAACTTGTTTTGGAAGATCCAAATAGCAGATATTGCATTAAGCCTCAGTGGTAATTAGTAAATTCTAAGCCTTAATCGGCACAATTTTTGCAATGTCGTCAGCAATATTACGTTTAGCGATACGGAGTTCGTAATCTTCCTGATAACGTAAAAAATACCCCTGCGTAAGACCGAAATATTTAGTTAAACGTAAATCCGTATCAGCCGTAATTCTTCTTTGCCCTTTGACTATTTGATGAATTCTGTTTGGCGGTACAAAAATTGCAGCAGCAAGTGCATTCTGTGTAATACCGAATGCGTCAATAAATTCTTCTTTAAGCATTTCGCCGACTGTTGTAAGTTCAATAAGTTCTGCCATTTTGACCTCCTTATCTATATTATACGGTACGTACCACGTAAAATCAACCCCTCTTAAGTATTATTTTACACTACTTAAAATTTAATGATAGTCAACAATTTCGACATCAAACGCATGATTATCGAGCCAGCGAAAACAGATACGATACTGATCATTTATTCTGATAGAATATTGTCCTTGCCTGTCACCTGATAGGATTTCCAACCTGTTGCTCGGCGGGATTTTCAAATCTTCTACGGCATTGGAGGCATTTAACATTCTTAGTTTTTGCAAAGCACGTTTTTGGATATCGTGAGGGAGTTTTTTGGAAAACTCTTCATCCCATATCTTTTCTGTTTCTTTGCATTTAAAAGACTTTATCATAAATGGATTATAGCACAATAATAACTTTTTATGATAGAATAGTTTTGTACAAAATATAGGAATTTATATGGTGGATATTGAAAGAGTTTCGTCACAGAGTATGAATATTGAAAAAGCGGATTTAGAAAAGTTTAGAGCGGTTTTTCCACAGTGTTTTTCAGAGGGAAAGCTGGATATTAGCAAACTATTGGCTTTGTTCGGCGAATATGATGATAACGACTTTGAGAAATACAAGTTTGAGTGGAAAGGCAAATCAGAATGTTACCGTATAGCGGGAAAACGTTCAACAGGCACGCTAAGACCATGTGTTGAGGAAAGTGTAAATTTTGATACAACAAACAATATCTATATAGAGGGTGACAACCTTGAAGTTCTGAAACTATTGCAGTCGTCATATTATCGAAAGATAAAAATGATTTATATAGACCCTCCATATAATACAGGGAATGACTTTGTGTATGAAGATGATTTTGCGGACCCAATGGCAAAGTATAAAGAAGTAACGCAGCAGACAACAAAGTCAAATCCTGAAACAATGGGGCGTTTTCACACCAATTGGCTGAATATGATGTATCCACGTTTGCGTTTAGCGGCAAATCTATTGAGAGATGACGGAGTGATTTTTATATCGATTGATGATAATGAAGTAACAAACCTCCGTAAACTTTGTGACGAGGTTTTCGGAGAAGAAAATTTTGTATCAGAATTGATATGGATAAATAATGAACGTGGCAGAAGTATTGATAAATACATTTCAAATACAAATGATTTTATTCTGATGTACGCAAAGTCTTTGGACAACCTTGCGATAAATTATAAACGTGAATCAGGAGAACATCTTTTAAAAGAATACAATCTAAAAGACGAAATTTCTTATTACAAAAAAGGTGACCCTTTATTCAATAATAATAGTAAATTTAATATAGAAACTCGTCCAAATCTTGTTTATTCAATTTATATAAATAAAAAAACAGGCGAAAAACGTTGTATTGATGAAAAATACAAGGGAATAAACGGATTATGGGTATTACCACAAGAAAACAAATTAGGCGAGGACTGGATAAAAGTTATACCGCCATTAAGAAATACTAACGGACTTATCGGTTGTTGGCGTTGGGGTATAAATAAATTCATGGAAGAAAATGAGCAAGAGCTTATATTGGAGCAACAAAATAATGGAAAATATATGTTCTTTTCAAAAAACAGGCTTACTGGAGATAATGAAAAACTGAGTAAATATAAAAACATTATTCAAAATATAACCAGTGCTTCAGCCACATCAGAAGTTGTTAATTTACTTGACGGAAAGTTTTTTGACCACCCAAAACCAACAGCATTGATTAAAATTTTGGCTGATATCGGATTATCAAAAGATGATATCATTCTGGACTTTTTCAGCGGGAGTGCGACCACAGCCCATGCGGTTATGCAGTTAAACGCAGAGGATGGCGGAAACCGCCAATTCATAATGGTACAGCTTCCTGAACTTTGCGACGAAAAATCTGAAGCCTACAAAGCCGGCTACAAAAATATTTGTGACATCGGCAAAGAACGCATACGTCGTGCCGGCAAAAAACTTTTAGAGAGTGGAATGTTAAGAGTTAAGAGTGAAGATAATAACCACTCTCAACTCTACAAACTCCAAACTGAAGGAAGCTCCAAACTGGATACGGGTTTCAAAGTTTTCAAACTAGATACATCCAATCTTGTAGAGTGGGACAGCACGCCGACACAAGATGAACAAGTTGTTGCTCAAAGATTTTCATTACTGAACGAAACTATCAA
>CALUYU010000088.1 GCA_944325075.1 Candidatus Gastranaerophilales bacterium | reverse complement strand
GGACTTGATGTTTCTTGGAAACAGAGTTATTGTGAGAAAGCCGTAAACGAGAAAAACTTGTTTTTACTCACTTACGGTGCCGAACAAAAGCCTGCAGGCAGGCTTAGATGTGTTTCCCCAGAGAATTTCGGAGGTTTTTATGAAGAAAAAAAAGCTACAAAGCATTGATTATATTAAGGAACGTGCTGATGAAAATTTGGCAAAGACAAAAAGCGTGTTTTTATACAGGCGAGAACTTGCGATTCGGTTTGCGTTAAGGCAAAAAGAATTTACGCAAAAGAAACTTGCAAAACGACTCAAAATGACAGAAAGCTATGTTTCTAAACTCATTACGGGCGAAAGATATAGTAAGGATTTTGAGTTTTTTGTCAGGTATCACTTGGGAGTAGATTATTTCGGTATATAGGAGGATGTATGAATATTGTTCAGCCGATAAGGGATAGAGAGAATATAGAGAAAATGAAAGCTGTACTCAAGCGCAAAAAGCGTGACCTTGTGCTTTTTATTTTCGGGATAAATTGCGGTTTGAGGATATCTGATATTTTGAAACTTGATGTAGGAGATGTTAAGGGCAGGGATTTTGTTGAAATCAAAGAGAAAAAGACGAAGAAAAACAAGCGTTTCCCTTTAAATCCGGAGCTAAAGGTTGTGCTTGAAGACTTTGTAAAAGACCGCCCGGAAGATGAACCGCTATTTATTACGCAACAAGGAAACAGGCTTGATAGAAACCAGGCTTACCGAATTTTGAATAAGACTGCAAAAACATTAAATCTTCAGGACAAAATCGGCACACATTCGCGAAGGAAAACATTTGGCTACCACCATTATAAACAGTTTGATAATATTGAACTCCTACAGAAAATTTTCAACCATTCCTACTCCGCCATCACCCTCCGCTACATCGGCATCGAGCAAGATATTATTGATGAAAGTTATATGAATTTTTATTTGTAACTTTGATTAGTGTTTTAAAAGTTTACCATATATTATCATTTCAAGTTTGTCATTTGATTTTCGCATTTCTCTGACAAATTGTGGAGTATGATCATTCTCAAAATTCACAGATCCTTTAAGTAATACTTTAAGAAATAGTGTAACTTTCATAAAGAAATGAAACATATATTCAGCTTCTTTTTGTGTAAAATACGTTGGACCGCTCCAATCTAAAAAACAACCATGTGCAATTTGAGAACTGTCATTATAAAATCCATACACAATGTCCCTGAGACCAAATATAAAATCATCCTTAAGTTTAAAACCAATACCATCCAGTTCTTTAAACATTTTTTCATATTTCATAAATTGAGGACGAAAGCTAGTAAAATATTTATCAAATTTTGTAAAATTTGAATTATTGATTTTATATTCTTTTACCCCAATTCCTTCAAGTATTGTCTGTTTCGCTTGTTCTTGAATTGTATTAAAACATCTTTCATTTTCTGCGGAAAGCTCTTCTTTCGATATAGTCGTCCCATTAACATCGATTGGTTCACCATCACGTATATTTTTATAAATAATAAAATTATTTTTAATCTTTAAAATTTGAGCTTCATCAAGGTAATCTTCTATTTTCTCTGGGAATTGCGATAAATATGTAATCAAAATTACACTTTCAACTGCACTTCGTAAAATAATTTTGGATTCCTTAATATGTCCTTCTAAAATTAATTTATTTGCGACATCAGCATTTGAAATAATTTTTTTAATGAGAGTTAAATATACAACTAAAGCTTTTGAATCAAATCTAATTGCATCTATAGTTTGATCAAAGTAATATATTAATCTGCCCATTTCATTGCAGAATTCTTCAACCGATATTAATTTATTTTGATCAATATTTTTCATAATTCAATTCCTACATAATTTAATTTTATCTTATTATTTAAAAACTAAGCTCAATATTTATTTTAAATTAATTTTTTATCTGTCCATATTTGACATATGCATATGTTTTAATGGAATTATATCAGCATTGTTACACAACAAACTACGGAATATTTTCATGATACAATTAAGGCAACTTCCTATAAGTTTTTATTATCAGAAGTTGTGAGGTGAAGAATGGCTATATTACCTAAAAATCAAATGACTGAAGAAGATATCAAACTTAATTTTATTACTCCGGCATTAGAAAAAGCCGGGTGGAAAGATAAAATTACAATGGAAACCAAGGTTCAGTTTACTGACGGTAAAATCAACTTGCGCGGTAATATGGCATCCAGAGAAAAACCTAAAAAAGCGGATTATGTTTTGTATATAAATGTCAACAACCCAATAGCCGTTGTTGAAGCAAAAGATAATAAACATTCTGTTTCACATGGTTTGCAGCAAGCAATGGAATATGCAAAGAAATTAGATACCCCATTTGCATACAGTTCAAATGGCGATGGTTTTATTGAACATGATTTTCTTACTGGAAAAGAAAGAGAATTTGCTTTGGATGAATTTCCAAGCCCAGAAGAACTGATTAACAGATTTAAATCTCAGAAAAATATTACAGACGCTGAAGAACAAATTATAGAACAGCCATACTATACGAGCAGTAAAACGTATCCGCCTCGCTATTATCAAAGAGTTGCCGTAAATAGAACGCTTGACGCTATTGCAAGAGGGCAAGAACGTTTATTGCTTGTTATGGCAACAGGTACAGGTAAAACTTATACAGCATTTCAGATTGTTTATAGATTAATAAAAAGTGGATTAAAAAAGAAAATCTTATATTTGGCAGACAGAAATATTCTTGTTGATCAATCTATTCAGCAAGACTTTGCTCCGTTAGAAAAAACTATTCATAAAGTAAATTTTGCAAAAGATAATAAAACAACTATAACTGCATACGAAGTTTATTTTTCATTGTATCAGCAATTAATTGGCGATGATGATAAAGAACATTATAGTGAATTGTTTTCACCGGATTTCTTTGATTTGATTATAGTTGATGAGTGTCACAGAGGTTCTGCAAAAGAAGAAAGTCGTTGGCGTAGAATTTTAGAATATTTTTCTTCTGCAACACAAATTGGTATGACAGCAACTCCTAAAGAAACAAAATATACTTCAAATATTTCTTATTTTGGAGACCCAGTTTATACATATAGTTTAAAAGAAGGCATTGATGATGGTTTCTTAGCGCCATTTAAAGTTATAAATGTTACTACTGATATTGGAGATGGCTGGAGACCACGCAAAGGACAATGCGATATTAATGGTCAGGTTATTGAAGATAGAATATACAATAATAGTGATTATGATTACAATATTATAATTCAAGATAGAATTGACCAAGTAGCAAAAGAGATAACAAATTATTTAAAAGCGACCAATAGAATGGCGAAAACCATTGTATTCTGTGCTTCGGAAGATCACGCAGAAAGAATGCGTATTGCTTTAAATAATTTAAACGCCGACAAAGTAAAAGAAAATTCTGATTATGTTGTTAGAATTACAGGCAGTGATACCTATGGAAAGAGTAAATTGGATTACTTCATTTCTGTCAGAGCGGAATATCCGGTTATTGCAACAACATCCGAACTTTTATCTACCGGAGCCGATTGTAAAATGACTAAATTAATAGTTCTTGATAAGATGATTGGCTCAATGACAGAATTTAAACAAATTATTGGTCGTGGAACTCGTTTAAGAGAAAAAGAAGGTAAAATGAGTTTTACTGTTATGGATTTTCGTAACGTTACACGATTATTTGCTGATCCTGATTGGGATGGTCCAATTGAAATTGATCCCGATTATCCTAAGAAAAAAGGCCCAGGTCCAGGACCGTATCCACCGCCACCACCTCCTCCGCCACCACCAACTTATAAACCAATTGTTGATAAAAACGGTTGTTCTGTAAGAATAACGAATAAAACAGTTTCTGTATATGATACTGATGGCAAGCTCTTAAAACAAGAAAATATTATTGATTACACTAAATCAAATATTCTTGGCTATTCATCGTCATTAGAACAATTTATTAAACGCTGGAGCGAAGAAGATAAAAAATCCGAAATTACTGAATTACTGAAAGAACAGGGTATTGATTTAGAAGCATTAAAAGAAGAACAAAATATGACCGAGGTTGATGATTTTGACTTCATTTGCCATATTGCGTATGGTGCAAAACCGCTAACACGTAGAGAACGTGCAAATAATGTTAAAAAGAGAGACTTCTTCAGTAAGTATAGTGGTGCTGCAAGAGAAGTTCTTGAAGCATTATTAGATAAATATATGAATACAGGTTTATCTGAATTAAATAGTGCGGATGTTTTAAAATTAGATCCAATTAACAAATTTGGGAAACCTGCAAAAATTGCACAATTATTTGGCGGAAAAGACGAATACTTTAAGGCCGTAGAAGAATTAAAAAATAATATTTATAAGGTAGGATAGAATGAGTAATTTATCAGGATTTGTAAAAAGAATCAGAGATATTATGCGCAATGATGCTGGTATAAACGGCGATGCACAAAGAATTGAGCAAATGGCGTGGATGCTATTCTTAAAAGTCTATGACTCAAAAGAAGAAGATTGGGAATTTAGTGATAGCAACTACAAGTCAATTATTCCGGAAGAATGTCGATGGAGAAATTGGGCAAAAGATGATAAATCCGGCAAAGCAATGACAAATGAAGTATTGCTTGATTTTGTAAATAATAAACTTTTCCCAACCTTAAAAAATCTTGAAATTACACCTCAAACACCCATGAGTAAAGCAATAGTTAAAACAACATTTGAAGATGCAAATAACTATATGAAGGACGGTGTTCAATTACGACAAGTTCTGAACGAAATTGATGAACTAGATCTTGGTGATTATGAAGAAAGCCATGCTTTTGGTGAAATTTATGAATCAATTTTAAGAGAATTGCAAAGTGCAGGCTCTTCTGGTGAATTTTATACTCCTCGTGCCGTTACTGATTTTATGGCAAAAATTATTGACCCAAAAGTCGGCGAACAGATGGCAGATTTTGCCTGTGGTACAGGTGGTTTTTTAACAAGTTGGTTGAAGCAGCTTAAAGAAAAAGTAAAAACAACTGATGATCAGGGTGCTTTTGATAATTCTATATATGGTATTGAAAAGAAGCAGTTCCCTTATATGCTTTGCATTACAAATATGCTTCTTAACGAAATTGATGAGCCTAGAATATATCACGATAATTCGCTATTAAGAGATGTTCTTGATTATACTGAAGATGATCAATTTGATGTTATACTTATGAACCCTCCTTATGGCGGTAGCGAAAAGAAAGATGTAAAAAATCATTTCCCTGATGATTTAGCAAGTAGTGAAACAGCTGATTTATTTATGTCTGTAATTATGTACAGATTAAAAGAAAAAGGCAGAGCTGCAGTTATTTTACCTGATGGATTTTTATTCGGTACAGACAACGCAAAAGTTGCAATAAAGAAGAAATTATTATCAGAGTTTAATTTGCATACAGTTATAAGACTTCCGCATAGTGTATTTGCGCCTTATACATCTATTACAACAAATATTTTATTTTTTGATAAAACTAAACCAACAGATGAAACTTGGTTTTACCGTTTGGATATGCCGGAAGGTTATAAAAACTTCTCAAAAACAAAGCCAATGCAACTTGAGCACTTCCAGCCGGTATTCGATTGGTGGAATAAGAGAGAAGAAATAACTATTGATGAATTTGATAAATCAAAAAAATACTCTTTGCAGGATATTATTGATAGAAATTACAACATAGATTTGTGTGGTTTTCCACACGAAGAAGAAGAAATTCTTGCACCTAAAGAACTTATACAACAATATCAAGAAAAACGTTCAAGTTTAAATGCTGATATTGATAGAGTCTTAGAACAGATTACAGATATTTTGGGTATTGAATTGGAGACACAAGACTAATGAACGCACAACAATTAAAAAATTCAATATTACAATTAGCTGTTCAGGGGAAACTTGTTCCTCAAGATCCAAATGATGAACCTGCAAGTGCTTTAATTGAGAGAATTAGAGCTGAAAAAGAAAGACTTATAAAAGAGAAGAAAATTAAACCGGATAAAAATCCGTCATACATTTTTAGAGGTTCTGATAATTTGCCTTATGAGAAGGTGGGTAAGAATGAGCCAGTATGCATAGCAGACGAAGTCACTTTCGATATCCCAGA
>CALUYU010000087.1 GCA_944325075.1 Candidatus Gastranaerophilales bacterium | reverse complement strand
AAAAAATAAAAAAAATGTTATTACTGAACCTTAAATTAATGAGATACTAAAAAGTGTAAAACATATTTGGGGAGGGGGGGGGGGGGGGGTAACGAACCTCAAGGGAGACAAGGATTTTGGTTAAAATTGTTCTTCTCCAAATTAAAGTTTTCTGTATCAAACGAAAATAAATATTATGTTGGGGTGAAACCCCAACCTACATTGAACTGTGTTGGACTCATATGGAAAAGGTCTATAAAAGATTCTCCATGTCATCCTGAACTCGTTTCAGGATCTTACCACCGTCAAGAATGTGTGACAATCTGCACTGTATCAGGGAAAGAGGTATTAGATAAAGTAGGTTGGGCTTTCAGCCCAACATTAAAATATTGTTGGGGTAGAAACCCCAACCTACAAAAAGCTATTTCTTCTGCATCTCGAACAGCGCAGCGTCATGTAAGAGGGGACTTAGTCCCCGCGTTCACCCTGGCGGAAGTTTTTTTACCATACTACCGCTCGCCTCGTAAAATTGCATTCACTCTCGCGGAGGTCCTTATAACCCTAGGCATAATTGGTGTTGTTGCGGCGATGACTTTGCCGACTTTAATTGCTAATTATCAGGAAAAAGTTACTGTAACTAAATTAAAAAAGGCTTATTCTGTTTTAAACAGTGCTTATAAAATGGCTGTTGTTCAACATGGGACTATTGATCAGTGGGGGCTTACGACTACTTCTACCGGCTCAACCAATGATGAAGGACAGCTAATCTTAGATCCATCCGGAATGCAAAAGGCTATTGATATTATGACCCCGTATTTAGGTGTGAAGCCTCAGGATAATTCTTTTTTGGGTGACTACACAGTTTACACAATGCAGGGAACTGTATTAACCTCAGTCGGTACTGGTGTTGACGATGTAAAATCCTTTTTTCAGCTTAAAGACGGTACAATTATTAATTTTGGCTGGACTAATAGCGACAATATGGATATAGCTGTATGGTTCCCAAATAAACGAAACCAATTTACTACCGGCAAAGATATTTTTTATTTTACAATGGTAAAAAATGGTGTTTATCCATATGGAATTGAAAATAAAAACATTTCCGCCGCCTATCCTTTCCCTGATGAATGCAGTATCTCCTCAACGCTTCGTACAAATGGCAGGGGCTGCGCTGCCTGGGTTATTTATAATGAAAATATGGACTATTTAAAATGCGACGGTTTGAGCTGGGATGGAAAACACAAATGTAAATAAAGTTTTAATAAGTCCGGTAAAATAATATTTACCGGACTTATTTTTATTTCTGTTCTTCTGTTGTATCAGTATTTTCTAGTGGTTCTGACTGTTGTTTTTCTGCTTCTTTTGCTTTTTTAGCTTCTTCCTTTTGCTTCAATTTTTCAGCCCTCAATTTAGCTTTCCGTTCCCGGGCTTCTTTTTTAGCTCTGTCGCGCTGGGACTGAATTTGTCTTTCCTGATTTAATTTTTCCTGAAGTTCATTGTATTTTTCAATGTTTTCATTCTGGGATGTTGAACCTTCAAGTTTATCCATTAGCTTGTAGTCTTCTTTTTCCCGTTTGTATTGCTCATTTACTTCTTTAAGCTTTTCATGCATTTCTGTTTTAAGTTGATTTTTCACGGCCTTATCTTCTTTTTTCAAACGAGAATTTTCAGATTTTACAAATTTCTTTTCGGCTTTTTCCTGAAGTTTTCCCAAAGAAGGCGCAACAACTCCGTCTTTTACAATCTTAAAACCGTTTGATGCAACTTCAACGCTTCCGTTATTTAAGGAAATTAGTCTTGACTGTTCACCTTTTGTGTCAATGGACCAAACACCAAGAAATACCGGGGCTTCGCCGGTATATGCATATGCTGTTGCAATAATTCTGTCCGGATTCCCTTTACTAAAGCCTAAAGGATAGATATCCCATCTTTTATCAACAAGATCAAGCCCTTTGTATTCTTTCCAGTAATAACTTATTGCATATCTAAGTTCCACAAGATTGTATGAAGTATGTGTATTAAAATCATAAACAATTGCGTTTGTCTGCCATATTCCGTCGGCGGAACTTCCGATTTTTTCTTTTACAAGTAGTTTTGAGCCGTCTTCTGAAAAGTCGATAGGCGTAAGCGTTCTAAATGCGGTGCTGTTTGTAAGTTCTTTATCTGTAGAAAGAATAGGTTCCGGGTATCTGTTTGCGATATTGGCTTTCAGAATTTTATTAACGGCGCTGTCATTATCTCTTAGTGCAATAAGAAACAAATCACAACTGACCGCTCCGCGTAAAGGGTAGTAATAAACCGCCGGGTAAACCATTATGGTAAAATCCGGCGAGGTAATTCCCGGTAGATTTAGTTGTCTTGTGCGGAAAAGGTCTTTACTTATTTTTAAATCCGGAGTCCCCGGAGGATCATTGTATCGTGCAAGCCTGTAGGTTGGCTGCGGTACATACTGCATATCATAAGGTTTATCAGTCTGAGGGATGCCGTAATCAATAACAGCCTTATCTGTTGGATATGACAGCGCTTCATACTCTTCAACTGTCATAAAGCCTGAGGGGGTTCTATCCATAATTTTTCGGCCGTATTCTTCTTTAATACGTTTTTTTTCTACATCTTTTAAATATTCCGCCTCAATAGTAGCCTGGTCTTTTTTAAAACTTACTGCAGAATACGCCGGCAGACTTATTATAGCAAGCATAAATACCGGAAGCCATATCCGTTTCATAACTTAAACAAGTCCTTCTTTCATTGCCATAGCAGTTGCTTTAGCGCGAGTCCTTACATATAATTTTTGTAAAATACTATGAACATGTGTTTTAGTTGTAGAAATTGTTATGCATAGCTTGTCTGAAATTTGAGGATTTGTCAGCCCGTCAACAATTAATGCCAGAACATCCATTTCCCGTTCAGTCAGACCGTATAGATTTTTACCCAGCTTATAATTAATTTCTCCGCGGCGTCCTTCCTGGACATTTACTCTTCTTATATTTGTAAGCACAACTTTGGCAATAGCCGGATCAAGCCAGCCTGTGCCTTCACTAACCGCAAGAACGGCAGAAATAGTTTGTTCCACAGTAGCCCCTTTGGTAATATACCCGTCCGCTCCTGCTTGAAAGGCATCAAAGATATCATTTTCATCTTCTCTTGAAGTATACATTAAAACCTTAATATCAGGGTTATCTTCTTTAATACGGCGTGTTGCCTCTATCCCGTCAATTGATGGAAGGCCAATATCCATAATTACAAGATCAGGTTTTAATAAAAGAGCTTTTTCGACTCCTTCTAAGCCATCAACTGCCATATCTGCAATTTCGATATTTGCATTTTTACTTAATACAACAGATAATGCTACTCTTGCCATATCTTGATCTTCTATAATCAAAACTCTAACCATTTACAACCTGTCTTTCTTCTTTTACAACATTTGTAAGTAAAAAAGTAAATTCACTTCCTTTATTTATTTTGCTGTCAAGCCATATTTTCCCGCCATGTGCTTCTATAATTTGTCTGGATAAATACAATCCTAAACCGGTTCCGGTTGAGCGTTTTCTGCTTGTTCCCTGCGAAAATCTGTTAAACAAATTCGGGATATCTTCAGGTGGTATTCCGTTTCCGTTATCTGTAACAGAGAATATAAAATCTCCTGACTGTGCTTTTGCAATTATTTCTATTTCTCCGTTTTTGTTTGTGTAGTTTACAGCATTCCCGCACAAATTAATTATAACTCTTTTTAACTCCGCTTTATCTGCTGTAATTTCAAGTTTATCATCTATATTGCAATTAAGCTTGAATGTAATATTTTTCTTGTCCGCAAGCGGTTTTAATTCGTCATAGCATTGGGTAACAAGATCTTTTATAGGGAAAACTGTTTTACATAATGTCAGCTTTCCGCTTTCAAACCTGTATACTTCAAGCAGTGCATTAACAAGTCCAAGCAAATCTTCATTACTTTGTAACATGGTAGAAAGCAAAACAGCCTGTTTTTCTTCTACCGGGCCTAATGAGCCGTCCAGGAAGAATTTTAATGTTTGAATTGCTGCAAGAAGCGGTGTTCTTAAATCGTGCGTTAGTGTTGCAATGAAATCATCACGTAATCGTTCTGTTTCTTTCTGTCTGCTTACGTCTCTTATAACTCCGACATATTTGGGATCCTCTTCTTCAGAGTTAATTGCTGCAAAATTTATTTCAACCGGAGTTTCAGAACCGCCAAGAGTATTGACTATAAAACAATCTTCAACCAAAATATCATTTTTATCTTTATTCAGTCCGAAAATTCCGTAGCTTTCACTATTTAAAGAGGATTTGTTTCCTTGTTTGGATGAAATGTAGGCTATTTCCTGGAACTTTTTGTTCTTTAAAGCTGATTCACTAAGCCCGGTCATATTTTCGCATACAGGATTAGCCTGCTCTATGTGGCCGTTCTTGTCAATTATTATAATCCCGTCTGCACAGTAATTTATAATCCCTGATAACTTGTTATTTGCAATTAACAAATCTTTTGTTCTTTCTGCTACCAGTTTTTCTAAATCTGTAGAATAAATTTCCAGTTGCTTTTTTGCATCTTCAAGTTCTGCAATTTTTGCACGTAAATCTGATAATAAATGACTGCGCTCAATGCCGTTACGTAAATTCATCAGCAGGTCGTCATTGTCCCATGGCTTTTCAATATACTTATACAGTCCGATATCATTTATCGCTTTAATAGCATTTTCCTTGTCGGCATATCCGGTAAGCAAAATCATACTTACTTCAGGATACATTGCTTTCGCTTGTGTTAGAAATTCCAAACCATTCATCTGAGGCATTAAAAAATCTGAAACAATTATATCCGGACTGTTTTCTTTTAGAAACTCCAAGGCTTCTTCGGGGTTGTTAAAGCAGTTTATGTTTTTATATCCCTCGACTTTCAATAGAGTACGAAACGCCGAGGTAACCATCTTTTCATCATCAACTAATATAATCTGTGCATCTTTCATAATTTCATAATACGATATTTTTCAGTTAAGGACAAATATATTAATATTTATTAATTAACATCTCCGGTTTGTTCAAGTTCATTCATAACAGTATCAATATCTATAGTTAAAGTATCGCGGTTTTGAAGTGCATTATTTAGATTTGTTGTGTATCCTTTAAGATTACCTTCATATTTAAAAATTCTTGCTATATAGTAGAAAAGATTTCCTTTATCTGTGCAATATTTCATCGCATTTATAAGCATTTGTCTGGCGTCCTCATATAAACCTATTTGAGTAAGCAGTTTAGCATAATTTATATATGCTTCCTCATCTTTGGGGTTAAGTTCAATGGTTTTATCAAGATTTATTGCGACCTGTTCATAATCTTCCTGCTGAAAAGCTATAGATGCAAGATTATAGTATGCCCAGCTGTAATCGGGAGAGATCTGGGTAACTTTTATAAATTCGTCTTTTGCCTCGTCCAGTTCTCCCATTTGGACAAGAATATTGCCTATATAAAAGTGTGCGTATAAATCATCGTTATTTATATCTATAGTGTTCTGGAAGTTCATCATAGCATTAATCAAGTCTCCGCTTTTAAAATAGCATATTCCAAGATTAAAATATGAATTTGAGTCATTTTCATCTTCTGTCAGAACCTTTGTAAAGCACTCTATACCTTTGTTATATTCTTTCAGCTCAATGTAAACCAGACCTAAATTATATACAGCATCAATTTCTTCAGGATTTAATTCTATTGAGTGCAGGTATGCTTCTTTGGCTTTATCAAATAGTTTTTGTTTTTCGTACGATATACCCAAATTGTAAAATATCGAGCTGTCCTGAGGAAATTTTTCGGCCAAATAGCGTAAATGCATAGAGGCTTCTTTGGCAAATCCGTTGTCTGCTAATAGCAGGGCTAGCTCTCGCCTTGCTTGGAAATTTTCGCTATCCTCTTTTAATATCCCTTGTAACTCTTCAATCTTATCTAACTTTGGCATAACCAAATAATATCAATTTCCTAAAAAATGTGCAAGTCATAAAAAACAAGTCCGGAAGACAAAATTATAAAATAGTTAATGTGGGTTTGGGTTTGTCCCTGAGGGACATCCCTATAACGCTCCGCTGTGTGGAGCACATAGGGAAAAGCTCAATAAATAATTTTTCATGTCATCCAGAACTTACTTTTTTCTTTCGGCCAAAGAAAAAAGTAAGCAAAAAAGAAAGCACTATGAGTCGTGAGACTTGATTTATCCTTTAATGACTTAAAGTTGTAG
>CALUYU010000086.1 GCA_944325075.1 Candidatus Gastranaerophilales bacterium | reverse complement strand
GTTGGTGAAAAATTTGAAGAAAGGTATTTTTGACAAAAACCCTTGTCTCCCTTGAGGTTTGTTACCCCCCCCTCCCGTATACCCTACTATACTTGGCTTTTCCATGTGTTTACCCTCCTTTTCTTTTATTATATACTATTTTTTCATATTTTCAAGTATCTGTTTTTAATTTACGTCCACGACTCATAGTGCTTTCTTTTTGTGCCTGAGGCACTGCATTACAATGCTCCGCTGGCGGGGTGATACGGGAATCAAAGTAGGTTGGGCTTTCAGCCCAACATTAGTTTTTTGTGTGCAGTTGGCTGAATATTTTTAACGGCAGCTAGATCCTGAAACAAGTTCAGGATAACAGTTGGTTGTTTTTTGAATTTCTTTATTTTTTGTTGGGGTAGAAACCCCAACCTACATTATCTTTGTTCACCCTTCCGAAAATCCGCTTTCTAATAAAAAACAATTCGTTTTAAGTCCCTTAAGGGTAAATAAAATCTCACGACTCATATCGCTTTCTTTTTGCTCACTTTTAACTAGACGTTCTCTGACACCTCTTGTGGTCTGCATTCAATCCAACATTGTTTCTAGGGAAACACTTCAGCATGTCAGGAAGATATATTTTACTACACAGCCCAAGGGGCTTAGTACTCTTTTTACAATCCCAAATGTTAACTTATTTTACAAAATTTATTAATTTTGAAATTTGTATTATTCTATATACTTTATATAATTAGGTAATAATTTATATATAAATAATAAGAGGAGTATTAATATGGCACTTAGAGTAGACGGTATTGAATCAGAAGACGAATTGAGAAAAGCTCAGGCCGCAGCACAAGCGCAAGGGACTTCTATTCCTAATTACCAGGATTGGGCAAATGTCCTGCAAAACTTACAGCTTGCAGGAGTGGAATCTACCGGGACATACGCAGGAGACAAGGCCAAACTTGATGAAATAGAAAAACAGATTGACAACTTACTTCAGGAAGCCCAAGAAGCTGAAAGAGCACAAGAGCTGCAACAGCAAAACCAACAGGTTAAAGAAACATCTGAAAGCGATAACAATCAGGATATAAAAGCAAACCTTGCCAATGCTACAAGTTCTATGATTATGGCAGATTACATGAAATACTACCATTTAATGTCATAGCCCAAACATCTAAGAAATAAATAAATAATAAATTTAGCCCTTTTCTATATTTTAATAATGGAAAGGGCTTTTAATATTATAAATATTTAATATATTTAGATAATATTGTTTTGTGCTATAATTTTCAATGAAGGAGAAAATTATGCTAAGAGGACCATTTTTAGATCGCAGCTGGATTGGCCAAAATCCGGATTACAATAAATCAGATATTATTATGCTTGGACTACCGTTTGACGGAACAGTATCATACCGTTCCGGTTCAAGATTTGCACCTGAACAAATCAGAATTGCAAGCTGGGGGCTGGAAGATTATTCACCACGTTTTAATAAATTTTTACAAGATGTGAACTTTCATGATGCCGGCGATCTTGAATTTCCTCTTGGAAACACTTATAAGACTCTTGAAGTTATTGAAAAGAATGTAGAGGACATCTACCGCGACGGGAAAAAAGTTTTTGGTATTGGCGGAGAGCATCTTGTTACGCTGCCTGAGATAAAGGCTGTGTCCAAATTTTATGATAACCTCGCAATTATTCATTTTGATGCTCATACTGATTTGAGAGAAGAGTATCTTGGAGAAGAAATGTCGCATTCTGCCGTAATCAGGCACGCCTCAAAAATTATCGGGCCTGAAAATATTAAGCAGATAGGAATTCGCTCGGGAATGAAGGAAGAATTTGAATTTATGGAAAAATATAATACATTGGCCCATAAATATTCGGATCTTGATGCTTTAAAAAACAAAAAGGTCTTTGTTACAGTTGATTTAGATGTGCTAGATACATCAATAATGCCCGGGACCGGAACTCCCGAACCAGGAGGATTGGAATTTAACGAGCTTATGGGATGGTTTGAGTACCTGAAAAACTTTGAAATAATCGGGGCTGATGTTGTAGAACTTGCTCCGGACTATGATACTTCCGGAGCGTCAACAGCTGTTGCAACAAAAGTTATCAGAGAATTATTAATGGTAATGTAGCTTTTTTACGGGGTAAAAATGGTAGTAGAAAGAATCAAATTTTTAAGAGAAGAAATTAATAAACATAATTATAATTACTATGTTAATGATAATCCGACAATAAGTGATTACGAATATGACAATCTGTTTGCAGAATTAAAAAAACTTGAAAGCGAACATCCGGAACTTGTTACGGCAGACAGCCCGACCCAGCGTGTAGGAAAAATAAGTGAGGGTTTCTCTCAATACACGCATAAACACCGGCTTTACAGCCTGGATAATACATACAACTATGATGATTTAAGGAAATGGTACGAAAAAATTACGGATGAATACGGTCAGGACACAGAACTTGTGTGTGAACTTAAGATTGACGGACTGGCAATATCTCTTATTTATGAAAACGGCTACTTCACGACCGGCGTAACACGCGGAGACGGAGTTACCGGAGAAGAAATTACTCCTAACCTTAAAACAATTAAAGCTATACCGCTTAAATTATTCGAAGACGTTAATTTGGAAGTACGTGGAGAAATTTACATGCCAAAATCGTCTTTTGAAAAACTTAATGAAGAGAACCTTAAAAACGGTGAAAAACTTTTTGCAAACCCGCGTAATGCGGCCTCGGGTTCAATAAGACAACTTGACAGCACTATAACAGCCAAAAGAGATTTGTCAATGTTCACCTACACCCTTATACCGGACGAACTGAACAATCCGCCTCTGACACATTACGACAGCCTTATGTATATGAAAAAACTTGGATTTAAAACAAATCCAAATATTAAACTGTGTAAGAATGTAGAAGAGGCAATTGAATATTGTGAAAAATGGTCTCTTGAAAGATTTGATTTAGATTATGCAACAGACGGTGTTGTAATCAAAGTAAACAAGATTTCTATTCAGGAAGATATGGGCTACACTGCAAGAGCCCCTAAATGGGCAACCGCATTTAAATTCCCGCCTGAAGAAATTACAACCAAAGTTAAAGATATTGAATTTGGTGTTGGGAAAACCGGTGCAATAACGCCGGTTGCAATATTACGGCCGGTTCTTCTTGCCGGAACAACCGTTTCCAGAGCAAGTCTGCATAATTTTGATGAAATTAAAAGACTTGACTTGAGAATAGGTGATAAAGTTTTAATTAAAAAAGCAGCAGAAATTATTCCAAAGGTAATAAAGGTTATTGAGACGCCGAAACATGACATGAGACCGGTTTATACACCGCCGGAAAGATGCCCTTCCTGCCGCCACAATCTGGTAACGCTGGATGGAGAGGTCAATTTGTATTGTATAAACCCTGACTGCCCTGATATGCTTAAAGCCAAAATAGCATTCTGGGCCTCAAAAGATGCAATGGATATAGACTCTTTGGGCCCCGCAATAATTGATCAATTATATTCCAAAGGGCTTGTGAAATCTCCGGCAGATCTTTATAAATTGACTATTGAAGACTTAATGACCCTTGATTCTGTAAAAGAAAAACTCGCTTCTAATATATACAATGCTATTCAGAAGAGCAAAAAGCAGCCGTTAAAAAGGCTTATAACCGCACTTACAATAAAGAATATCGGGAAAGAAACAGCCGATATATTAGCAAGCACATTTGGCACACTTGACAGAATTAGAAATGCAACAGAAGAAGAACTTCAGGATATTAATAAAATCGGTTTGTTAACAGCACTTGAGATCCACAAGTTTTTCAATGATCCAAGAAATGTTAAAATGTTAGATGAGCTAAAAGAACTTGGAGTTAATCCAATGCCTGCAGAACAGCCAAAATCTGACATACTTAAGGGGAAAACATTTGTCCTGACCGGAACTTTAACAAATATGACAAGAAGTGAAGCAAGTGATATAATAAAATCACATGGGGGACAAACATCTTCCAAAGTTTCTCAAAAAACTAATTATGTGCTTGCCGGGGATAATCCGGGGTCAAAATTTGACAAAGCGCAAAGTTTAGGTATTACAATATTGACAGAAAAAGATTTTCTTGAAATGATAAAAGAATAAAATTAAAGAGGTAAGTAATGAAAAGAAATAAAGGTCCAAAAATAATTCAGATATCCGGAATAAAAGGTATATTCCTTGCGGCATTCATAGTTGTGTGTCTTTTTGCAGGATTTATTATATTCCCGGCGAAAGTAGCAATGTATATTTGGAATTATATTTCATATACTTACTTTGCCATCCCGGCAATAAATTTGTGGCAAGGTGTTCTGCTCTGGACTATCGTTGCAATGAGTATTTACCTTATTAATAACCAAAAATTTGCAATTTCTTTCCAGCAGCCGATGGAATTGAGTGATGAAGAAATGAAACTTCTGATGGAAAGGATTAAACTGCAAAAGCAGGCACAAAAGCTAAATGCAATGATTTTAAAATCAAATGACATAAAAATTTTGAAAAAAGATATAGAACAAAAACAAACAAACCAGAACTCAGAAGAAACTAACAACATAAATGAGAAAAGATCGTAAGAAAAAAGGAGTTAATTTTATGAAAAAATTTTTAACAGCGGCTTTAATTGTTACTTTAGCCGGAAGTTCTGCCGGAGTAGCTTCATTTGCAGCAGACCAGCCTGAAAGAGGATATATTTCTGTTAACACCAGTGCAAATACGGAAGTGTCTCCGGATGTTGTTGAAATTAGCATTTCCGTAAAAACAGAAGATTCTAAATCTATGATTAAAGCAACTACCCAGAATAAAGAAATTTCTGATAAAGTTTATGCTGCGCTTAAAAGTATGATTAACTCTGCAAACGGAGATTACGTAAAAACAGCCGACTACAATGCAGCACCTATTTACACATATAATTCTAACGGGAAAAGAAATTTTGATAAATACGAGGTTTCTAACAACATCATTGTTCATACAAAAAATATAGATAAAACAGGTAATATCATTGATAAAGCAATAAGTCTTGGCGCAACAGATGTTAATGACCTTGTATTTTCTATTTCAAACTATGAAGCACAATGTAATGACTTATTGGAAATTGCGGCCAAAAAAGCAAAAACAAGAGCTGATTTAATAGCCAAAAGTTCTTCATCATATATCACCGGGATTAAATCAATGAACCTAAGCTGTTCTACAAATGAGAATAATCGTGTGCAATACAGATTATATGCAAAAAATATGTCTGTTGCAGACTCCTCTGCAGGGGCGGCTCCGGAAGCAGCAGCAACTCCTATTCAGGGCGGAATTATCAAAATTTATGCTAATTTAAACGCAAGCTATTTTGTTAAGTAATTATAATGTACAAAATTAAAAGCAAAGTCCGGAAATAAATTCCGGACTTTTTCAAATTAAAATTTTCAACATAGATTAAAACCTAACCGGATAGTCATCCTTAATTTCCCATCCATCAAACTGAATTAATTTTGCGCAAAAAGCTCCGCCTTGTTCAGTACAACCATAATCGTCCCCTTGCCGGAGAAGATCTTCTCTAGTCCCATCCCATCTGAATGTTTGAGGTTCAAAAGTTCCCATTTTAGCAAATCGGTTGTCTTCCATATCCTGGCCACCTACCAACGAAGGGTTAAACCTGAAATTAAAATAATTTCTTCCTGATTGAGGATTATCAATTGCTTTTTTATCAGTGTAAAATACCATATCATAAATATAATTCCTAATTCCTAAGATAGAACCATCATTTAAATATACATATAATAATGGAACGGAATCTGCCTTAGTGGTGCCTTTTTCAATTTTTAATATTTGAAGATATTTTCCCAAATATTGTTTAAACCATACCTCAACCTCATCTGTTGAACAAGTTGAAGCAGTACTTGCTCCGCAATCTTTTACCCAATATTTAGGTTCCCCGTTTTGGGCTGAAGACATAAGTATTGCCTGATTCATTATTGTATAAACTCTTTTCAACTTTGTAACAACTTCTTTTTTTCTGTAATTAGCAGTTAGTGTTGGCAGCGTCATCGCAGCAACAACACCGATTATGCCCAGGGTTATTAGAACCTCCGCCAGGGTAAAAGCAGTTGATGTAGGTTGGGCTTTCAGCCCAACATTAGATTTTTGAGTGCAGGTGGTCGAACATTCTTGATGGCGGTAAGATCCTGAAATACTCTGCGAGCACCCTCCCTTGTAAGCCTCCTTTTCGTCGGCAACAAGAGGAGCTGCAAGTTCA
>CALUYU010000085.1 GCA_944325075.1 Candidatus Gastranaerophilales bacterium | reverse complement strand
ATGAATCAGGCAATACTAATGTCAGAGCAGGATAACGGCCCTAAGGAGTATTGGGAGTTTTCTTGCACTCAGGATGACGACGGGAATTATGAAGATGATTGTTCCCAAATATGGGAAAAGTATTTTTTGCCATATCTAAAGGTCTCAAAATATGAAAAATTTGAATCAATGAATCTTTATAATATAGCAATGTATTTTAATGACGGGACAATTCTTGTTGGAAAACATAGCGGTCAGAGAGATTATACAAATGTAATAGATTTTTTCTTTTTCCCTAACGGTAAAAATTTTGATAAAGAAACTTTTGGAATAATTTCTGATGGCCAAATTAACAGGCGCGATCAGGGAATAACCTTTTTTGCCTTTCGATTTGCCCCATCATCGACTAATCCATCGGACAGTTATCATGTAAATAAAGGCTTTGAACCTTATAAGTGGGATATCCCAGCCGGAAGTTTAACGAAAGAGTTTTTAACATCTGAAGGGAATGATTATACTTGCAATAAAAATTCAAGTATTAAAGGCTGGTGTACGGCCTTAATCCAGTTAAACGGCTGGAAGATACCTAAAGATTACCCGTTTAAGGTTCGCTGATTTTGTTAATGAAGTATTATTTGCAGCATTTTTATTGTAGTTTAGTAATGTTAAAATTTACATTACTAAAATGTACTCTTCTGGCAAAAAAAAATATTCAGGAGTTTTAAAATTTAATGTTATGCTGACAATAACCACTAATGCTTATAACAATAATTATAACAAATCTAAGAACGCCTCTCCCAAAAACGTAAGTTTTGGCTATCGATTGCCCGAAAAAATATTCTTTGAATTAAAGGATATTCCGCAAATGAAGTGTGGCTGCTGCGGAAATGACATGCTTCAATACAACGAAATAACATCAATTCTTAAAACTTTTGCTGCCGGTTCTAAACGCGCATTGGAAAATTCGGCACTTGATCGTTACAGAGATTCTGAGGCGTTCAGCTTTCTAAAAAAACTTTCGCTTAAAAATCCCAAAGTAACAATAAGAGGTTTGTTAAGTAATGTTCAGGCCGGGGCTGAGATGAGGGATCTTCCGCCAAGAACCCAAATTGATATCATGCATATAGCTCTTATTTCTGACGGAATTACCGTAAAAGCTCCGCGTGTTATGCAAAAGTTAGAAAAATATAAAGACTGCTTCAGTGATGATCTTAAAGAAGTTTTAAACTTGATGGAAATCTATGCTCTAAAATATCCTAAGAACACATTTTCTGAAATATTCAGAAAACCGGAAATAGCAGAGTATCATAGTAATATTGCAACATTAAATAAAAAACAGCTTACCTTAAAGAAGATAGACGTATTTAAAAAATTACGGGATTTATCAGTCCGGCTTTCACCTGAAGATCGGAAATCTTTGCAAGAAACCAATTCTTCAGCTATGGCAATAATGAATATGGAGTACTATAAACCTCACATTAAAAAAGGCCTTGTTGAGGATTTATACAAGTCATTTATGAAGAATTGTTCTGATAAAACTATTGAAGATGAGTTGATGAAAACAGTGGATGAATTTCCTTACGGAATTCCTTACTCCGATATTTTTATTAACAGTTGTAATATTGAACGTAAAACTGATATGGATATAGTAAAACGTTTTCTTAACGAATTGCAGGAAACAGAAGAACATATTATGGCTCAAATTGCTGGCGGAGGCAATGAAAAGTCCAATAAAATTCTTCTTTGCAAAAAATGTAATTCTGAAAGATCGTCGCTTCCTTATCCATTCTTTTTAAGGTTTCACCCTGAAATGAAACAGAATCTGCAAAAACAGATTAATAAGGTTATCACTTTTATAAAACATAGAAAACTGGTTGGATACGATGATTATCCGGTAGATGTAAAACAAAATTTACTTGACCAATCAGATAATATTTTAAAGATTAATATAAGTAAATATCTGCAGTATCGGGAAGAACAGGCCATTCAAAATTTAGAGATGGCAAAAGCAGAACTCTCAGGGAATGAGGAGAAGTTTAAAGAGGCTTCTTTAAGGCTTGATGCTATAAATGCCCGGCTTGAAGAGATAATGGCTATAGTCCGGCAAATAAAAAAGGAAAGACATTCCGTACTGGATGAATATAATTCGATTAGTTCAGCCAGAACAGAGTCCCAAAAACGTATAAAAGACAGCCTTTGGGAACTTAGGTCTGTGAAGGAACTGAAAGAGGCTGATGTTGAACTTAATCAATCTATCAAAAAAAAAATAAAAGAAGCTAATTGTTTTTGAATTTAGCTTCTAGAAAATTAAGTTTTTAGTGGCTTTATTATGAGATAAAATATTTATTATTTGTTTATTCAGTCAGATTGATAAATTAAACCTTATATTAGACCTTTCCTTATAGCTTGAGCCCTTCTTTGGCTAAAATCAGGTCTTGTCGCGTAAGAACCTTGTTGTGTTTGCTGTGTTTGTTGAGGTTGTGATTGATCTTTTGCAGTATATTTTTCTCCTAATCTGCTTAACTGTTCTCCGGCTTTGTCACTGTTATCTGCCAGCCAGTCTCCAGCTTTAGAGAATACAGATTCTTTTTTACCGGTTGCCGCTGATTCTGCTTGTTTGGCGGCTCGATCTGCGGCTGCTGTTGATAAATTATTTTTATCAAGCAATGAGTTAACTTCATTACCGGCGTTGTTTCCGTTTACGGTAGCTAATAAATCTCCTTGGTTTAGCGTGCCGGCCTCAACCTGATTATCTAATTGTGCTTTGGCATTTTTAGCATATTCTTTAGTTGTCATGCCGTTAAGCTGTCCATTTTCAGCCGCCTGTTGAGCAGCTTCTTGAGCAGCAACAGCTGTTGCTGATTTTTCCATGCCTTCTTCAAGTTTTTCATCAAGTTGTTCAAGGGTTTTATCCATATTTTTAGTTGTTTTAACTGCTGCTCCTGCTGTTTGAACAGCTGAACCTGCTGTTGTTAAAGCTTTTCCGATTTCACCTTGCGCAGCATAAGTTACTGATTGCGCGGTTTGAGCAAGAGCTTGTCCGTACTGTCCAACATTTTCAACTTTTAGGCCTATTTCTTGGGTTTTAGTCCCCACTTTCATCATTGTTTGTCCGGCTGCTGCGGTTGTCGGATTTGACGCAAGTGCGGCCCCGGCGGTGAATACACCTTTGCCAACCTTATTAGTTATATCTCCGACTGTTTCTACTGTTTTGGCAACATCTTCTATTTTCTTTTCAACTTCTATTGCTTTGTTAGATGCAGCTTCATCCTGTTTTAAGTTCTTCTGAACTTTTGTGTAATATTTTTGCTGCATTCTAACGGTGTTGTTAATTGTTCTTACATTTTTATTGTTAGATGTCTGAACCGTATTCATCTTAATACCTAGTTCAGTATTGGCCGCAACTTTTTCATCAATAACTGATTGCAGAGATTGAATTTGGCTTGAATTATCTGTTGAATCACCAGAATTACTTGTATTTAATCCTGCTCCTGCACCTGCAGTAGAGGCGGTCGAATTCATTCCTTTAGTAGTTCCGGCTTGATTTCCTTGATCTTCTCCGGCAAGCTTAAGTGAAAATGCACTGTTTTCTCCAACACCGGTGCTATCAGCGCCTGCATTTTGTAGTGATTGTATTTCAGATAATGCATTGTCTATTGCAACCTGATTATCGTCCATTTGGGTATTAATTTCGTTGATTTCCTGCTCCCCTTTTTGGAGATTTTTCTGAGCAGTCTTCATATCTTTGTTCAAAGATTTTTCTTCTTTTTTCAAAGATTTTTTATCTGCTTTTGCAGATTTTTCCATTGACTGAGCTTCTTTTATATCACTATTAGAAGTCTTTTCTTTGCCTTCAACTTCCTGCTGTCCCTCTTGGGCTTGTGCCTGAGCAGAGGCGGCATCAGATGTACTTGTGCCTGAAGTTTCCTGTAGAGAACTTGTAGACTTCTGCCCGTTAGCCGTGTTTTCATCAAGCTTATCTAATTTGTTTTCAAGTATGCGTTCATACCTCTCTAACTGAATGTTTGTGCCATCAGTCATCATTTTGGTACGTAATTCTGTTAATGCTTGTGTTATATCCTGTTTTGTTTGAAGTTGTTCAGGGTTTGCGTATGATGGTTTTGTCGAACTTGTTGAATTTTGAGCATTTGCTAATGCTCTTTGTATTGCAGATTTTGGTTGTGTGCTGGAAGTTGATGTCCCAGTATTTACAGATGTTGTTTGTTGTGTATTTACGGTTCTAGTCTGCGAGTTAACAGAACCGGTTTGCGTTCCTGTTGCTGCCTGTTGCGAATTGACTGTTCTTGTTTGCGCGTTTTGAGTTGTTGATTGTTGTGAGTTAACTGAGTGTGTTTGAGAATTTGTTGAAAAGATTGACGTGTTCATTTTATCAGTCTGGGTTTGTGTTTGACCGACTGATTTTTGTCCATTACCTTGTTGTTGGCGGAGTAATTTTATTTTCTCTGCCAATGATAATGAGTTTAAATTTACGCCATCCATACTCATAATAAAGCTCTTTTCTTTTAATACTTATATATATAAAATATATATAAATATTATATTTGCAGGTTTTTATAAAAATGTTACATTTCTTAATATTTTGGTTAGAAAACGCAATATTCATATAAAGATTTTTTTTATAATTGTGTAAACACGTGAGGATTTATTATAAACTAAAAAGAAAGGAGTATTAATGTCCGATCCAATTAAAAGAGATTCTATCAGTTCAGGTAGTCCGAAACTTTTAGGCACAAAGTTAATGTCATACGAGAAATCTAAAGAACGTATAGCGGCTTTGAACGACAGCTTAAAGAACAAGAGCCTTACCGATCTTCAGAAAGAACATTTTGAAGCAATGAAGGCTTATGAAAAGGAAAAACTTGAAGATATTGAAAAACAATTAGCAGAACAAAAAAGGCAAATTGAAGAAGAAATGAAACATTCCGGGCTTGACTAGATGAAAAAACGGGGCTTTTAACTTAAAAAGGCCCCGTTTTTATGTTATAATTTAATTTTTTTACTATACGTTGCAGGCAACTTTCATTGTGTTAGCGATAATTTCGTTAAAGCTATCAGCTTTAAGGCTTGCTCCGCCAACTAAAGCGCCGTCGATGTCAGATTTAGACATTTGTTCTGCTATAGTAGCAGGTTTAACAGAACCACCATAAAGAATTCTGATAGATTCTGCTGCTTGAGAAGAAGAAACTGATTCAACAGTTTTTCTAATCATAGCAATAACTCTGTTTGCTTCATCCGCGTCGCAAGTTTTACCTGTTCCGATTGCCCAAATAGGTTCGTAAGCAATTACGGATTTTGCAATTTCATCATTTGAAAGTCCGTCTAATGCTGCTTTAATTTGATTTGCAATATGTGAATCTGTAACCCCTGCTTCTCGTTGTTCCAAAGTTTCACCGCAGCAGATGATAGGGATTAAGCCGCCGGCTAAGATAGCTTTAGCTTTTTTATTGATCATTTCATCTGTTTCAGAGAAATATTGTCTTCTTTCAGAGTGACCGATAATAACATAAGAGCATCCGGCATCTTTAAGCATTTCAACAGAAACTTCTCCAGTATATGCTCCTGAATTTTCCCAATGGCAGTTTTGAGCTGCTATAGAAATTTTATTCCCGCCGCATCCGCAGTTGCAAGCAACTGTTTCAACAACATCAAGTGATGTAAATACAGGGGCAACAACTATTGTCGGTAATTCTTTTGCACTGTAGTCTTTTACAAAACCCTTTATCCCCTCAAATAATTCTTTAGCCTGGGATTTTAAAAGGTTCATTTTCCAGTTTCCTGCAATAATTGGTTTTCTTGACATAATTTTTCTCCTTTTCTTTAGTCTTAACGACGATATTATTATATAAAGAAAAATTTTTACATGCAAATCGTCACACCGATTAATTCTGCTCCGACCGGTTTCGGCTTTTATTTACACTTATGTTTACCGTCCCAGCTGAGGTCGTCGCAATGCAGGTAATCCATATTTTCATTAAAAATCACCCAAGCAGTGCATGCTCGTCCATTTATGTCTAATGTTGACTTTCGGTTGCAACTTTGTTTAAAGTTATGACTTGCATCATTCAATAGTTCTGGAGATTGTGTCCCTGTTGGTATAATCCCTTTATTATAGTCTAATTTGAAATAAAAAAGATCGACGCCTAATTTACAACCTCTTTTTATACATTCCGGGAACAAAATTACAAAATCGGTATTATTTACTGTTTCATCATTATTTACCCAACCCACAATTAATATACTGTTATCGTTCAGATATACATATTCTTCAGGAGGTTTGTCTTTTGATTCAATTTCTCTTCCATCAAGAG
>CALUYU010000084.1 GCA_944325075.1 Candidatus Gastranaerophilales bacterium | reverse complement strand
AATACTTCTGAAGGTGTTTTGGTTGATTTTAAACTGTTGGAAAATGGAGTCTTATTTATATTTTTAGACGGGGGGGGGGGGGTAACTCTTAAAGTGCTTCCTTACAACGTTTTGAGAGTGATAGAAAAATTGCAAAACAACAAAGCCGACATTGACCTGTCGAACGTATCCGCCGCCGGCAAAGCAACCGCCGTAAGCTGGGGTATGCCAGATTATAGTGCAGGAATTTATAAAGCAGGTGGACAATTTTCTCAAAATTATACCCCGCCAGCTGATGGGGTTCTGTGTTGGGAAAAACTTAATAATGATAATTACGTTTCAATAACATCCGGAGCACAAAGTATATTATATATACGAGGTCAGGGGTATAGCGGTTTAGCAAGCGGACAATGTTTTTGTATTGGCGGAGTAGTTCATCAATTCTTTAATTGTAACATAACATATTTTCCAATGAAGGGAGTAAATATAAATGATTAAATACGCTAAAATTATAGACGAAAAGACTGGACTAGTAGAAGTTGGTATTGGAATAAATACAAAATATTATAAGTCACAAGGATTTACTGAGCAAGATGTTGAACAGTCCGATAAAGACGGTTGCTGGTACCTGCGAGGCTATGCTCCGATGAAAACCGATGAGGAAAAAGCAGAACTTGTAAGGCAGGAAAGAATCTCCGAAATAAAGGAGGAGCTGGCGGCGATTGACCTTAAGCGAATTCGTGCTATGTGCGAACCTTCAAGTAAAACCACGGGTCAGAGCTGGCTCGAGTATTACAACGAACAGGCAAGAACGCTGAGAAAAGAATTACAAACATTAGGAGTAAGTGAATGAATACAGAAGTAAAGAATAACCCGTATAACAGATTTAAAACGGATGAATTCGGGCAGGATTACGATATTTTACATATAGCGTTATGGCAGGGTGAAAGTTTACCGAAAAATTATACCTGGTATGGCTTAGGACAGGAGGCTTTAAGGTCTGAATATCCTGAATTATATAAGGCAGTAGAAAAATACGGCTGGTTGGTGTCGGAAGAGGACTGGCAGGCAGGGCAGTGCGGTAAATTTTCAGACGGTGACAATGAGACGACATTCAGATTTCCGCTGATACGCGACGGCGATGTTTTGACTTTCACAAACGGAACAACAATTTCAAACGGTATGAAAATTGAACCTGAATTACCGAATATTAAAAGTTCTAATCCGGTTACGACAATATTAGGCGGAAACAATAATACAACGGATGTGTTGACATCAAAAGTCGTAGATAACGCCAATATTGGACGCGGCAGTGATTATCACCGCCGGCAATTAAGTATAGATGCCTCTTTTGGCAACACTATCTACAAAGACGGCGGAACGGTAAAACAAAGCGGAATAGCAGCAAGATTAATAATTAAGTACAAGTAGGAGAGAAAACATGAGTATGAATAATGTTAAAATAGTTCAAAACCCTTACAACAAGCGGATTTCAGACGGGGGGGGGGGGTAACTTCCTAGACCCTTTTCCTGTAGGTTGCAGGGTTCCATGGCTTGGTGATACACCTCCTGATAAAGGTTATATTATGAAAGGTCAACTTGTTCAAAGAAATGAAGCCCCTGAACTTTACGACTTTGCGGTGAAAAATAACCTTATAAAGTCAGAGACTGACTGGCAGGAACAAAAGTTGTACGGCTTTTTCTCATCAGGAGACAATGAGACGACTTTCAGACTGCCATTGTATGTGGGTTACAAGACAATCGGTTACGATGAAACCCAGCATACTTTAGGAAAACCTTTAGATCCTGCATTACCGAACATCACTGGGCAGATATATGCAACTATTTGGGGTGGCAGTGACGGTCGCGGAATTTTTACAAGCAATAGCGGTTCATTTCAATTACAGGGCAACTCTCTTCCCGCTTCTAATGTCAGTGGTGCTCAAGGGCGTGGGAGAACCTCTTTTTCATTCAATGCAGCTAGCTCATCCGAAATGTATAAAGACGGTATAACAACCGTACAGACGCCTGATATCCCTGAAAACTGGGTAATAAAATACAAGTCATAGCAATAACAAACAAAAGGAGAGAAAATGAAAATATATTTATTTGATATAAACACAAAACGATATATAAAAGAGGGAGAGGCAATTCCGAATCCAGAGAACAAATCGAATCCGCATATACCTGCATACGGCACTGTAATTGCCCCGCCTGTGTGCGGCGAGTGTGAAGCTGCATATTTTATAAATGGTGAATGGGTAATAAAGCCCTGCTATTACGGCAAAAAGGCTGTAAACATTGAAAGTAAGACAGTGGAAATCGTTTATTATGAAGGCGAATTAAAGTCCGGTTTTCAGTATGTGGATACGGAGACTGCTGCGGAAATTGCGGAAAATCCTGACCGTTATCAGGAAAAGGACGGGGAACTAGTAAGGCTTTCTGATAGTGAATATTCAGAATATTTACAGACAAAGGAAAAGGAAGCCCAGACCTCGGAAATAAAATCACAGCTTACGGCATTGGATGCGGAAGCTGTCAGGCCTTTACGTGCGATTTTAGCCGGAACGCAGACGGATGAGGATGTAGCAAAGATACAAGAGATTGAAACACAGGCGTTAGAACTGCGAACAAATTTAAAGGCCTTGTCGTAAATAAAAAGTCAGGCTGTTTTAAACCTAACTTTTTATAGTTACATTGCAATAACTTCAACATTATCAAGATTAACTTTTTGTTTTGCATGCCATAGGTCGTATGCTTGCTGCAGGTTAAGCCAGTACTGTGCAGAAGTTCCAAATGCTTTAGCCAGTTTTAGTGCCATTTCTGCAGAAACCCCGTTTTTGCAATTTACGAGTTCGGATGCTGTTGTTCTTGAAACTCCAAGTTTTAGTGCAAAAGCTGTTACTGATAAATTATAATCAGGTAAATATAAATCTTTTAAAATTTCTCCGGGATGAGATGGGTTGTACATATCCATAAGCTTTATCCTTTCTGTTAATGATAGTCTGTATAATCAAGAATATAAACGTTTTCATTATCGAATTCAAAAGTTAAACGCCAGTTAGCCTGAACAGTAATTGAGTAAAGGTTTTGCTTGTCGCCTTGAAGCTGATGGAATCTTAGTGAAGGAAGTTTTAAATCATTTGTTGTAGTCATAGCTTCAAGAATTGATAAAAGCATCTTTATTTTTTTAGCGTGAATTGCTTGAATACCTTTGGTATTACCTGTTTTATGGAATTTTTCAAGCCCTTTGTGTTTAAAACTCTTAATCATACTTATATTATAAACCGTAAACTAACGGTTGTCAATACTTATTTTTAAAATATTACAAAACATGAAAAGAAAGTGAGGAAATTATGGACGAAAAGATGAAAAAAGCTTTATTACAGTGGTGCGAAAGACATGTTGATAAGCTGGATGATTGGTTTATTGAAGCATTGGATGATTTGGCTGTAACAGTTGTTACGAATACTGAAACACCTATCGATGACGGTATTGTTTTGGCGGTTAAGGCCCCTGTCCTGGAAACGCTGAAAGAATTTATTCAAAAAGGTGTTGATAAAATCGATGGTGTAGAAGGTAATCTCGGAGCAGTATAATGTTTGATGTTTCAGACGCAATAAAGTCGGTTGGAGAGGCTTTTACAAGCCTCTTTAACCTGTTCAAAACAAATAAAGAAACCCAGTCGGAATCAGAGGTTATAAAAGACAAACGAAAAGCTGAAAGTGCGAATAATATTGCAGAGGAAATCTTTTTGCTTGTTGATAATTGCCGCAGAGGATTTTCGGATAAAGATTGGGAGGAGTATTTAGACTTGAAACATAAATTTAATAATAAGGATTGATAAATGACAGTAGAACAATCTCAAGAGTGTTTTGAGCATCATATGACGCTTAAGAGTGCACTTGATAAAATAAGCTGCACGCTTTTTGGCTGTCCGGAAAAGCCTAACTACATACCGATTGTGACAAAAGTAAGAATAATGTTTTCAATACTTATTTTTCTTGCAACATCCTCTTTAGCCGTGCTGGGTGGTGTTATAACACTTTCGGTAAAAATCGGTGTGCAGCTCGAGAAAATTCAAAATATGAGCGTTGCACTGGATAATCATATTGAGCATTCGGAGATTCGCTTGCAACAACATGAAAATAGGCTGACAGGTATTGAGTATGAGCTTGCAAGATATGAACGAACAGAATATAGAAAGAGGAATGAATTATGAAAATATTTTTAAACGCAGGACATGGCGGATGTGATCCGGGAGCTGTTTCTAAAAACGGATTAAAAGAAAAGAATGTAGCAAAGCGTATTTGCGAAATTTTGGCGGATAGATTGCAGCACTCGGGGTATTCGGTGATTTTGTTCCAGGAACAAAATTCTTTTACTGAAGTTTCCAAAGCTGAGAATAAAAGCGGAGCAGATATATTTATTTCAGTGCACTGCAACAGTTTTAGCAGCAATTCTGCGAACGGAGTTGAAACGCTGTATTATCCGACATCCGTAAAGGGTAAACATCTTGCTGAATGTATTCAGACAGGGTTATTGAAAACTACGGGACTTTTTAACCGAGGATGTAAGATGCGTCGTGATTTACATGTATTAAGGGCAACAAAAGCCCCGGCTGTGCTTGTAGAGACCGCATTTATATCAAACCCTGAAGAAGAAAAACTTTTGCGTGACAAACCTGAAATGTTCGCAGAGGGGATATTGCAGGGAATAAAAAATTATATAAGTTAGCTCTCTCTTCTTATTTAGTCGGCAGCCTTGATTTTATAAATCAAGGCTTTTTGTTTATAATAAACGCTGAAGCTCCATTTTTATTTTTTCTCTACATTCTTGATATTTTGTTCGAACTATATTATTAAATATTTCATCTTTTTTGTTTTCAGGATTATAGTAACCATTTATGCAGTTAGAAAACTCTTTTGATATTTCATCTTCAAGATTTGGTATTTTCTTTTTGAAATATAATGTTGCATCTTCAGCACAATCTCTTAATTGGGCTTCAATTTCATCACAAATATTATGAAAGTTTTCTGTAGGGCATTTATCTAATTCACAAAATTTGTCATTTATTTTTATATATTTTTGGTAATGTTCTTTTTTTTCATGAAATAGTGAAATATTGTTTTGTTTTTTTGCTACAGATATATGCCAATATGTAACTACAATATTTATAATTATTGATAGAATATTTATCTTATTTGTAATATCCATATAATCTCCTTTTGAATATATTAAAGAGTATTATTTTTTATAAAAAATAGTGTATTCTATTATTATGTATTTTGTGATAATAACAGATAAGATACAAAAAAAATATATTGTTGTAAAGTTCCTATTTATAGAAGCATATTAAAAATGTCTTTATCCAATACAGTCGTAAACTATTATTTGATTTATTGAAGTAATATTTTAGTCCAAAATAAATTACAATTATAAAAAATGTCTTGGTTGTTTATATTGGTGTGGTTGCAGCAATGACCTTACCGACTGTATTAAACGATATACAGGATAAACAATTTAAAACTGCATTCAAAAAACAATATTCCGTAATTGCTCAGGTAGTGCAGAAGGCTTATCTGGAAGAAGGAGAAACTCCTGCTCCGAATAAAGACTGGAGACAAATGCCCAAATATTTTTGCAGAATGCAAAAAGAATTAAATGCTTTAAAATCCGGAACAATATGTCCTGACAATATCGACGATATGTCTTATGAAATCGGCGGATGGGAAGGCGATACCGATTGGCCGAGTACCGGAGAATATTACTGGCATAAGGAGAACGAATGGTTTGATAAACAGGGTAAACCCTATTTCCGCAACCCTGCTTACAGTGCGTTAGCAATGCTTTTACCGGACGGAACACTTTTACAGTATATCTGTGCAAACCAGATATTTATTGATGTTAACGGATATAAAAAACCTAACGTCATAGGAAGAGATATTTTTTACATTATCGTAAACAATAACAGAATTACTCCTACATTCTTTTACGAAAGTTACGGCTCAAACGGTTCAATTAACGGATGCAGCGGCAGTGAATACTCTGTACAAATTACCTCCAGAAATTATAAACAAGATTGTGAAAGCGGTTCAGGCTGGGGGTGTTCTATGTTATATCTTCTGGATTAAAACACTTTTTTAAAATTAACTGAACATTTATTGAAAATCGGGTTCGGTAATTAATACTGAACCCGATTTGTCTATATTTATTTTAGCCTTGACAAATTAGTCATCGTTTTTTTCTTCATTTTTCTTATGAGCAAGATATTTTTCACAAAGGATGTTTGCAGGTTTTGTAACTGCAACCGGTACAATGTATCTGTAAACAAGAGCAAATACTAACATTGATTTCAAGAAACTCATACCTTTAATCCTATCCATAAAAGCCTTTCT
>CALUYU010000083.1 GCA_944325075.1 Candidatus Gastranaerophilales bacterium | reverse complement strand
GTTTGTAGGGGAGTTCTGATACTCCCCTATAAAAATGGCTATTTATCAACTGTTTGTTGTGACATAGCCAAATTTAATATTTAACGCTATATTTTATAGCGTTTTACTTTTCCCAATATATTCTAAATACCGATTATAACAATTAAAAAATACGTTTTCTTCATCAATCAAACTAGACGACTCAAGAGCTTCCTGCATTACATTTACAGGCATTGAAAAATAATCGCTCGGCTGATTCCCCAGTCTTATTATAAGAGAGCCGGCATCTGATACAGAATGCTCAACGCAAAAATAATAATCTCTGATTTCATCAGAACCTAAATATATGCAATCTTCGCAATCGTGTCTATATAAAGGTTTTTGTTTTTCTAATACCGGCATGTTATCCCCTCATGTAAAATAAATTATACAAGAAAAACTCTAATGTTTAAACACTAGAGTAAAGAAGTGATGTTTAAAGATTCACTATTTATCCGACTTTGGCAAGTTGTACTTTTTGTGGAGATTCTTTTTTATAATTTTATAAATATATCTTTGAGATAAATCACATTCGATTGCGAGGCGGTTTACTGTGTATTTTCTGCCGTCATACTGGCTCATGATATATTTTTCTTTTATTTCACGAAACGGATTTTTCGGGATACTTACGGTTAATCCCGGCGAGCAGAAAATAAGGGCCAAGGCGGATTTTATGCCGGCAGATTCTGCGATGAACTTTAAGTCATCGTTCGGCATATCTTCAGGCTGTATCAAGTCCATCCAAGGCTTGTAATCCATAATCTCCTCTTATTTAATGATGGTCTCATCAGTTAACGCATTACGTTAAGACGGTCAGCTTGCACTGTTAGCCGACCGTTTCGACCTTTTTAGCCTTTTGCCATTTCTAACTCTTGCTCAAGCTCATCTTCGATTTTTAATTTAGTTTTAAATAATTCACTAAGCATAACTTCTTTTGGCTTGACTTCATCAATTAACTTTGCCATTTGATGTAGGTTGTCAAAAATAACATTGACTTCTTGAGGATGAGTGCTATGTGCTTTAATGGCACAATCTGCAATTTTGATTTTTAAATTTTCAATGTCTACCTGATACTCTGTGATTTCTCGTTCTAAAACTAGTAGTGCTGTGTTGCCCATTTTTGTCTCCTTTACTTTTATTGGTCTCATCAGTTAGAGCCTTACTCTAAGACGAGCCGCTTGCACTGTTAGCAGCTCGTTTCGACCTCGTGTAAACCTTAGTCGGGAGGCATTTTTGCAGGGGTAAGCATATCTTCTAAGTCTCGTTCGATCTTAGATAAGATGAAGATTTGTCCTTCAAGAACCTTGCAATCAATTTCACGTTCTTTGGCACAACTCCAGTTATCTTTAACCAGATTTGCATCGGCAAACTTCAATTTTGCATCGTTCAAACGCTCTTCAAGGTCAATTTTTTGATTTCTGATTAATCCCATCATTGCACATTCTTTAGGATCATCAGAACTGTGAGAGACTTCTCCAAAAAATTGGTTTTTCATCATTGAACCCATTGAATCGGTTGTTTTTTCTGCTGTTAGCATCATTTTTTCTCCTTTACTTTCTCTTCTACTACTCAAGTGTGGCCGCACTTTTTTCTTTTAATTTCTTTTTTATTGCCGTTATTGCCTGAATAACTTTACAGGCTTTGGCTCTGGTCAAAAACATAATGTCATCGACCTTAAACTTTGATTTTAAAAACTTTCTCAGGGATTTTTTCGCAAATTTATCATCATTGAAATAGCAGACATCTCTCCACAATCCCTCAATCATTCTGAGTTGTGCATCAGATGCCATATTTTCTGTGCGATTTAAATCCGCATATTTTTTCGGCTGCTTAATCCATTTGTTTATAGCAACGGCTTTATCTTCAAGAATATCTACAAAAATTGCAGCTTCAGTAAATGTCAAATCCTTTGATGATGTAACGTCAAAAGACATAAGCATGTCACGATATAAATCGTCATCCATACCTATAACATTTTTTAATGCATGAATTTTTCTAATCTGAAAAGTCGTAGCCATACTTTATCCTCATATCCTCAAGCTGTAACTCACGTCCGTGCTTGATTCCGATTTGAACTCCCAAAATAAAAATGGCTAGAGCTATTAAAAATATGTGTAACCATAATGAAGTGTCGGGTTGGAATTTCTTACCGTTCATTTAATACCCCCTATGCCATTAATAATTTGGAAGTTTGTTTAATCACAGCATCATCGACCTCAGCCTTACCGTTGAATTTGGCAATGCTGATACTGTGGGAAATTAAGTGTTCTAATCTTCTTGTGTTTCCATCCGAATACTGAAGATATGTTTCAGCCAGTTTTGTATTCTGTCCGATAGACTCAAGAATTTTTATGACGTCTTGAATTAAAATTTTGTCTATAATTTTTGTAAATTTGACTCTTGAATAAAGTTGGTCATACTGATTGTTGTAACCTTTCAGGTTTTCAAGCAGAATTCCTCTGCCCACTAAAAGAATACCAACACCTGTTTTGTCGTGAATTCTGCGAGTAATTTCTAAGGCTCTATATGGAAGATTTTCAGCCTCATCAATAATTAAGAGTCTGCCTGATTGGTTTAATTTTCTTACAACTTCATCCATCAAGTCATAAACCGAACCCTTGCCGGAAAGTCCTAAACGTCTGTGAATTTCCTTGAGAAGAGATTTTGCGGTGTAACCTGAATCGCTTTCAATAAGGATTGAATCCATAAATTCTTTGGTATATCTTTTTACGGCAACGGTTTTACCAAGCCCGGCTTTACCCACACAAACTCCGATTTTACCCTGTGTATGGCACAGTCTGCCGATTTCAGTGATGTATTTTACCGTTGAAATATCTACAAAAGGCAAATCGCTGTTGCCGGAACGTTCGTATTCACGTTGGATAAAATTATTTATAGCATCGGTAATTTTATCGTTTTTACCATTGTAATTCCCGTTCATCCACATACTGATTGTAGACTTAGCAATCCCTGTAGCGGTTGAAACGTATGCTATACTGTAATTTTTAGATTCCATCAAATCTTTTAATTCGGCTCTAATATCCATTGGCGACTCCTTTTAATTCTTGCTCAAGGATTTTGTCGGTTTCATATAGATAAAGCGGTTTTTCCTGCGGTTTGTTTTCATCTAAAAGCATCGACAAATCCTGCCGACCAAAAGCGTCCATCTCTTTGCTTTTACGGATAACTTTGTCCATATTTGTGTTTGCAATTCGTGAAACTTTTGGTTTAATTTCCTTTTCAACGCTTGCGTATGCGGCTTTATAATTTGCACATTTTTCTTCAAGGCTAATCTCACGAGTTTGTTTAATATATGATTTTGCAATCTTCAAACTGCGTTTTTTGATAGCCATTGCATCTTTAAAGGCTTCTTTTGAAATTTCGTCTGCGTGAAGTGCCGCAACGGCTTTAACCGCCGTAACCTTACCAATAAAGGCATTATTGTCGGCTCTGAATACCCACGCAACCTTGAAATTTTGAATATCTCTGCGTAGGTAAACTTTCAGACCTGTTTTTGAAATCATCCAATCTGCCCAATAGGTAATACCCAGTTCATTATCTTTAATTCCATTTCGTCTTATAGTGTAATTTTTAGAAGTCCTTGTGCAGAATAATTTCAAAGCATCGGATTCTACTTTTATAACTTCAGCACATTCCTGATTAAAGAGTTGATCAGGAGATAAGCCCTCGTGGTTTTTACCACGAGATGGACGTTTATTTAAAACATTAATTACAAAATCATCAAAGACTTCTTTAAAAACCTCAAACGGAATAATTTTTCCTGCTTTAATCTCTTTTGCAAGTTTTTCCGGACGTTCAACAACATTACCTCCCCTGTAGCCAATACAATGTTTTGAAAGTAATTCTTTGATTTTTAAAAAATCTCTCTCAATCGGTTTTGTCTGAGCATTATATGGAAGAGCGAAGTGTACATTGACATTCAATTCTCCAAGCATAGACCTTGTTTTGCGTTGATTGGTTTCAACTTTAAATTGACGTCCGCCGGCAAAGTCTTTCGAACGATAGTCCTTGCCGTTATCTATGATGACATCTTTAGGTAAGCCAAATTCATTGACCGCATAATAAAATGATTGAAAAATATGATCCGAATTTGGATTTCCTGATTGCAATATCCAACCGAGCCATTTCCCTGATTTATAATCTCTCCAAGCTGTAACCCAAGGAAATACAACGTTGCCGTCTTGAGTAAGGCAGGCAACGTCAATTTGAGCGTGGTCTGAAACCCACACCTCACCGCATATTACTGAAGAATAATCTCTATCAATGTAATTGCCGTATTTCCTATTCCAAGCGGATTCCCCATATCTCGCTAAATAAATACTTTGTTTTGGTACTTCACGTCTTAACCTGCGTTTAAAGGTTGAACAACTTGGGAAATTGACTCTTTCAACTCCGTTTTCTCTCATTGCATAGCCAAGTGTCAAATCCCAACAGGTTTGTAAAGAGGGAGCACCCTCCATCAAATACAAATTTTTGAAGTAATCAAAATAGCAATCTTTTATTATTGATCTGCCTGAATTGTTTCCATATCTTGATAGTAAACCATTTATTCCACAAGCAAAGTATCTATTTCTCATTCTAATTAAGGAAGAATAAGACGTTTGGTTATCAGGATTATTTTTATTCCAATTTTCGATGAACAGTTTTAAGGCTCTGCCTCTCAAACAAAGACTTTTTTGGATAACATCTATGTATTTATCTGCCTGAATGCGTGACCATAAAGGGGCTTCAGAATATTTTTTATTATCAGATTCGTTGTCAATTTTTTTGGATATAGGTAAAGATGAATAACGAATAAAAATTTGTTTTATATTATCTTTTACTTCAATTTTATAAATAAAATCACCTTTGTAGCAGCGATTTTTGAGTGTCTTCTCTTTGACATTCAAAAGATTACACGCTTCTTGAATTGAAATCCAAGCCGGAATATTTGATTTTACTTGCTTGGTTTCATTCATTAATTGTGTAATCCTTTACTTTTATTCCGAAAATCTTTTCAATAATATAAAGGTCAATTTCCGGACACCTTCTCTCCCCAGTCAAATAGCGGCTTACTACACTTTTGGAAATATTCAAAGCCATCTGAATTTCTTTTGATTTAAGATCCAAAAGGGAAAAAATAAATTTAGTTAAAATTTGTTTTTTGCAATAAACACAATTTGACATATTTTTCAATCCTCTCTTGATATAGTTAGTTGTCTATAATCAAGCTGTATAAGATTTTGAAAATTTTTCTATAAGCCGACTGTCCAGTATTTTTTGCACAGCAGAATATGCCTAATAAGGCAATATGACTGGCTCTACCGGGAAATCTTTAACCTATAATTCAATTATATGAAAATTATTTATTTATGGAATAGGCGAAAAATCAACAGCGGGGAATATTCCCCGACTTTTGAAAATAAAAAACAGTAATAACAGGAACAGAAAAAATGAACGAATTTTTTATATTTACTTTAAAATCAGATAACAAAAAGGATAAGGACTATTAAAAAAATCGGGGAAAAGTTTATGAAGAAATATTAAGTAAATTAACTTTTAAATCAAAATAAAGTTCCTCAAATTCCTTGTTTCTCCTCCAGATTCCCTCGGCGAGTTTTTGCAGCAGGTCAACTTTGTTTGAATTGTGAGAGGTAAATCTCGTCAGATAACTGTAAACCTTTTTGAATTCTTGAATTTCAGGTTTTGTAAATGCTTTTTCTTCAGGGCTTTGAAATGATTTTTCACTTACAAAGACCTGATTATCGTAAACATAAAAAGAAAATTCCTCATCGTAAAAAATTCTGTTTCTGCCTTGCTGCGGAGATTTATCATATAGTGATTTTAATTTATTTGTCTGCCGTTCGTAAATTAACTCCCTAAAAATATAATATAATTGCATCGTAGAACTTTCTGCAATACCAATTACGTCTTTGGCTTTATATGCCGGAATTGAAAGGCAAAAACACCGTATTACAATATCCAAAATCTTTGCCGGATAATAAGATAATATGGAATATTTTTTATTAAAACTCTGTTTATTATAAAAATACAGGTCATTTCTTAAAGTTAATTTTCCCTCTTTAACCAATGTCAAGAGAAGTAACTCTAAAACAGCCTCATCAACATCTTCAGCAATAGTTGAAATCTCATCAAGTGTAAATTTATCCAACCTTCTGCAAAGCCTTAAGATTCTGTCTTTCATTTAATAATCCTTTCAATGTATATTCGTCTATCTCATCAATTTTGTTTGTTTCAGACAGTTTTTCTATTTTATTAATCAACTTAACCAGTTGCCTGAATTGGTTTGTCCTTGTTGTAAGGTAATTTATTGCATCAGGAGTAAACTCCAAATCGGTTATTTGTTGAAGAATCTCGGTTATATCTTCAGCATTAAATTGTTCAAATTTCAAAGTTTTATACAGACGATCTACAAGATGCGGATATCTTGCAAGTTTTTTGTCAGCCGCCCCCATTCCGACTAGAACTATCGGACAAGCTGTCCTATCGTG
>CALUYU010000082.1 GCA_944325075.1 Candidatus Gastranaerophilales bacterium | reverse complement strand
GAAAAATACGGAGATTCAAAATATTGGGATTTAACACCTACTGAGACTGGCGAAATTGATGAAAATGGGGAACAAATTCTTGACTATTCAGGTTCGCAGAAAATTTTAGGGTATTTGGCGGAAAACCTTAATACTCAAAAAACTAATGAAACATTAAAATATAAAATTTACACTCTTGATGGAAGAGAAATTGAATCAAAAGACAAACCTCCTGAAGAATATGTATATCTGAACGATAACAGTATATTAGTTGCGGGTTGGACAAATCTAAATACAAGTAATAATATGGATTTTGCAATAATATTTCCTGAATGTATTAAAAAAGGCGGATGTAAAGTTGGGGTAGATCTTTTTTATTTCAAATTATACTTTGACAAAGGTTTTATCCCAACAGGAACTCAGTCAGTATTATTAAGAGATCAAGCTCACAACTTTGAGTTAGCTTGTAATAGAAAATCAACACAGGATAATAACGGCAGGGCTTGCACTGCTTGGGTGATTTTTAATGAAAATATGGATTATCTACACTGTGACGACCTTAGCTGGAGCGGAAAGCATAAATGTAAATAATTCTGACTATTTAAAATAAAAATTAAGGTTTCAAATAAAAAGCCCCGTCAGACGGGGCTTAAATTTGTTTTAGGAAGGTAGGAATAGGAATTTTCTCTCTCTTTGTTTAAACGGAATTTATACTCTCTCTATGTGTTTATTTAATGTTTCTTATATATATAAAGTATATACTTTTTATCTAATTTCACAACTTAGGTTTATTGTTACAAAACTTTACAATTAAAACACAACAAAAAAAGGGAGAAAATCTCTCCCATTTTTTGCTAAAACGATTAAATTAAGCTTTGTGCGCTGTTCTTGGAGAACCGATTTGGTGGATTTTAATAAAGTTAGTACCACCAACCAAAAGTTCAGGAACAGAACCGGTAATAATAACAGTATCGCCTCTTTTAATATCCCAATGTCTTAGAAGGAATTGATCTAATAAGTCCAAGCTGCTTTCATCAATTGCTCCGTTATAAGCCATAGGATAAGGGAAAACACCTCTATAAAGCTTAAGGTCACGGCAAGTACATTTTGACGGGCAGCAAGCAATAATAGGAACACTCAATCTTGCTTCTGAGATAAAGCTTGCGGTAAATCCGCTTCCTGTAAGAGCAATAACCGCTTTAACATTCATCTTCTTAGACATATCAGCAATAGACATACCAATTGCCATAGCCTGGCTGTCTTTTTCTTCCTCAATCATTTTTCTAGGGAATTTATTTCTTCTCATAAATGGAGATTCTTCAACAGCATCAGCAACCTTTTTCATCATCTGAACAGCTTCAAGAGGATAAGCTCCGGCCGCAGTTTCACCAGATAACATAATTGCATCTGTTCCGTCAAGTATAGCATTAGCAACGTCTGAAGTTTCCGCACGTGTAGGGATAGGGTTTTCTATCATACTTTCAAGCATTTGTGTTGCAACAATAACAACTTTACGTTTAACATTTGCTTTTCTGATAATTGTTTTCTGAACAATAGGCACTTTTTCAGTTGAAATTTCAATACCCAGGTCGCCTCGTGCAACCATTATACCGTCTGAAACATCGATTATAGCATCAATGTTATTAACAGCTTGAGGCTTTTCTATTTTAGAAATAATTTTAGCAGAAGTATTGCCATGAGATTTTAAAAGTTCTCTAAGCTCAACAACGTCGCTTGCTTCTCTTACAAAAGAAAGTCCAAGATAATCAATATCTTCTTTAGCGGCCCATTCAACAAATTTTTTGTCTCTTTCTGTAAGAACAGCTAAGCTGCCTTGAGACCCTGGGATATTAATACCTTTTCTCGGTTTTAAAAGCCCGTCACCCAGAACTTTTGCATAAATAACCTGGTTTTCTGTTTTTTGAACCTCAAGCTGAATCTTACCGTCATCAATCATGATCATTTCGCCAGGAGTAACGTCATCAGCCATGCCTTTATAGTCAACCGGAATAATATCGCCGTCCATATCTGTCATGTGCTTAAATTTAAGAATTTCACCCTTTTTAATTTCGATAGGTTCTTTAAGCTGTCCAACACGAATTTTAGGGCCTTGCAAATCTAATAAAACAGGAATTAAAGCATTCTCTTCTTTTTCAATTTCTCTAATAATTTGAAGGTTTTTCTTATGAAACTCAACATCACCATGTGAAGAGTTCATTCTGAACATGGTAACACCAGCTTCATAAAGTTTCTTAATCATGTCCTTTGTGTTACTTGAGGGGCCCAATGTAGCCACTATTTTCGTCATTGTGTAATTGTCCATTTTTTATCTCCTTACTTCCTATAAATAAAATTTAATGACTTTACAAATCTTCTTTTCTAATATATACTACAAACAGAAAATGTTTACTAGTGTAGTTAGTAAAAAAGAGGAAGTAGAAGATGAAGAAACTTTTAGTTGGTTTATTTGCGGCAGGAGTTGTAGCTCTTAGTACAACAGTTCCGACATTTGCTGCAACAATTTCCGATGTAAGCGCTGATTATTGGGCTTCAATGGAAATCAACAATGTTGTTGACAACAAAGTTATGTCGCTGAAAGGTGACAAATTTAATCCTGAAGGAACAATGTCAAGAGTTGAATTTGTTCAGTCATTATTAAAATTGTTAACAAATGACAACATTAACGTTAAAATTAACAACATCTTTACAGATGTCAAAACATCAGATGCTTACTATGCAGATGTTTTAAGATCTCAACAACTTGGTTTGGTTTACGGTTATCCTGACAAAACTTTCAAACCAAACAAGTTAATGTCCAGAGCTGAAACCCAATCTGTTATCAGCCACATCACTAAAGATATGGAAGCTGATCAATCTCTGTTGAAAAATTACACAGATGCAAAAGAAGTTCCGGCTTGGGCTAACAAAGCTTACGCTAAAACTCTTAATTACGGGATCTACGTAAATTATCCGAACCCTTCAGAATTAAGACCAAACGATATCTTATCAAGAGCTGAAGCTGCTGTAATTCTTTACAGATTAAGACAAAAAGCTGGTTTGATTAAATCAGAATACGTTGGAGAAGAATTAGAAAAAACATTAGGAACACAACATTTGTCAGCCGTAAAAAAAGCTCCTAATAATGAAGTACTTATCACAAGCCAAAGAAATGTGATAAAAGAAGGTAACGCATTGTTAGTTGCTTTTGACGACAAGTTTAAATCAGAAATTGCTCAGGAAGGCGACGCTTTAAACTTTGTTGCAAATGAAGATATTGCAACAGATGAAGGTACAGTTCTATTCCCGGCAGGAACAAAATTTAAAGGTTCTGTTTTAAGCATTACTGATCCAAAATGGTTCAATAAAAATGCAAGAGTTTATGCTCAAATTACAGAAGCAGTTCTTCCGGACGGAAAAGTTGTTAGTATGGTTGCAAAACCGTTCTACAAAAACTATGAACTAAAAGAAGGCCCTTGGATGACTGCAGGTAAACTGGCATTGTATACAGTAACCGGTGGTGCAATCGGTACAGGTGCCGGTGTTGGTTTTGCATTCATTCCTGATCCAACTAAAATAGGTACTGGTATTGCAATCGGTACTCCTGTTGGTGCAGGCGTTGGTTTAGCTACCGGTTTAATTACTAAAGGTTTGAACTATCACGCTAAAGCAGGTGAAGAAATTAAAGTTATTATGCTTAAAGACGTAAGCATTTCTAAATAACAATTTTTTAATTGCTATGACTGTGTGTGGGTGATTTTATCACCCACTTTTTTTATGCTTTTATATAATAAAAATACAGATTTTCAAGACGAACAGGAAATCTGTATCGGCAAATATTTATAAAATAAATAATTTTTGTTAATAAGCGACCTTAAATGGGTAATCGTCAGGAATTTTCCAACCATTCATTTGTATCCAGGCCGTACAGTACTCAGGATTGGTACCTCTACACTTATTTTTAAGAGTTTGAAGATTTCCATCCCATTCATTTTTATATGGCTCCATACCTTTATTTATATGGAACTTAAATACTTCTTTATTTTGTATTTTTCAAGAGAAATAAAACTTTTTATAAATCTTTCTAAACAAATTTGACATTTGCTAATATTAATAATATGCTTGGATTGGAAAGTGTTTTAGAGTATAGATAGGGGTATGTATGAGTACAAGACAGAGAAATGTCCTTTCTTTGCTGGAAGATAGAACTAATAAATATTTGGATAGAGTTGCGCTTGGAATTAAAACGCAAATGGGCTGGAAAGAATTTACGTACCGAGGTGTTGGCCTGCTTTCAAGGAAATTAGCCTCTTATCTTATAGACGAAATCAAAGTAAAAAAAGGAGATAAACTTGCAATTTTATCAGAATCCAAGCCTGAATACGGAGCGTGTGTATTCGCCTCCGTTCTAGCCGGGATGACAACGGTTCCTCTTGATGTAAAACTTACTGAATATGAATTAACATCTATTTTAACAGACTGCGAACCAAATGTACTTTTAGTATCTCAAAAATACATTGATACAGCTAAAAAACTTAAGCAAAGTATTAATTCCATAACCCATATACTTGTAATGGATGAACCGTCATACAATCTTGAATTAACCAGTATATATGAGCTGCCTGAAAATTTTGACGCGAAATGGAGAAAAAGAAGTTCAAATGCGACGGCTTTTATTGTATACACATCCGGCACAACCGGTTCTCCCAAAGGGGTTGAAATTACGTACAAAAACATGTTTTCTCAACTGGACGATCTTTCATACGCGCTAAATGAAATTCTTGATAAGGATTACTGTAAAATTTTATCAATTTTGCCAATGAATCATCTTTTTGAAATGACAGTTGGATTTTCAACATTTTTAAATTGCGGCTTTTCAGTATATTACACCCAAAGTCTTAAACCAAAGGATATCTTATCTATTATGCGGGAAAAACAAATTAATTTTATGATTGTAGTTCCGGCATTCTTAAAACTTTTAAAAACAACGATTGAAACAGAGTTAAATAATGGGTCAAAATCTAAAAAGGCCGCTTTTGAAACAGCGTATCACATTGCGAAATTTATTCCAAGCGCCAGGATAAAAAAACTTATATTCCACAGAATTCACAAAAAATTCGGAGGTCATTTTATAGGCTGCATATCAGGCGGAGCGCCTCTTGATATTAACGTTGGGAAGTTTTTTGAACGAATTGGCATAAAAGTATATCAGGGGTACGGACTTTCGGAGGCGAGCCCGGTAATATCTGTAAATACGGACAAAAGGCGTGAAATAGCCTCAGTAGGCCGCCCGATGAAAAGTTTTACCGCAAAACTAGCCCCTGAAACCGGTGAATTACTTGTAAAAGGCCCGGCTGTCATGAAAGGATACCATAATCAACCGGAAATGACTGAAGCTGTAATTGACAAAGACGGTTGGCTGCATACCGGCGATATTGCAAAATTTGATAAAGACGGTCATATCTTCATTACCGGACGTATAAAAAATATGATAGTCTTATCGGGCGGAAAAAAAGTTTTTCCTGAAGAAGTTGAGGCAACATTGGAAAAAAGCCCAATGTTCAAAGAAGTTTGCGTATTTGGACATACCAGGACATTCGGAAGCAAAGATGGTACAGAAGAAATTACCGCTGTAATTGTCCCAACCGATGATATAATAAAACAGTATGGAGAAGATGAACTTGACAAACTAATAAAAGATGAGGTTAAGACGCTTTCAAGGCAGTTAACAGCCTATAAGCGGCCGGTAAATATTATTATATCAAAAAATGAACTTCCGCGAACAGCAACAAGAAAAGTTAAAAGAAATGAAGTAAAAAAATTAGCAGAAGTTTAATATTCAAAATAGGCCGGAACTAATTACGTTTCCAGCCTGTTTTTGATTTTATAATTTATAAGGATAATCATCCTTAAATTCCCAGCCATCCATTTCAATAAGACGAGTACAATAATGAGGTATAGAATCTCTGCATTGTGCTAAAACCTCACTTCTATTATTACGATCAGTTGCTAATCCATATGTACCCCATATTGCATTCTTGTTGCCAAAGTATAGCACTGGATTCCAGGCCGCTATATAAAAATAAAATCGATCTATACCAACCTGGTTAGGACGATTCTTTCCGTTTACGTCAAACATGAAATCTATACACACCCCATTTTTAACATACGCTATACTTCCATCCTGAAAATAAATTGCCACGAACTTTCGTGTTTCAGTCTCATATTCTTCTACTATTTTAGTATATTTTATATAAGGAAGAATATACTTCATGAGAAAATCATATGCCTGTTTTGAGGACTTATTGAAATCAGTTTGGACCTTACCATTCTCATCCAAAATGGGGTTCCCGTTTTCATCTTCAAGCATATAATCATCATTCTTATCCCAATACTTAGGTTCGCCGTAATCTTTTTGTGCCATTAATAAAGCCTGCTGCATTGTGCTATTAAATTTTTTTAATCTTGAGATAGTCTCTGTTTTCCTGCCATTAGCAATTAATGTCGGCAAAGTCATCGCAGCAACAACGCCGATTATACCAAGAGTTATAAGAACCTCAGCGAGAGTAAATGCAATCTTGCGAGGCGAATGGAGCCTGAGGCACTGCCATATTATGCTGCGCTCTTTAGTATTCAGCGAAATATTATTGTAGGTTGG
>CALUYU010000081.1 GCA_944325075.1 Candidatus Gastranaerophilales bacterium | reverse complement strand
AACATAATTTCATTGTTGGGCTGAAAGCCCAACCTACTTTATCTAATACCTCTTTCCCTGATACAGTGCAGATTGTCACACATTTTTGTCGGTGGCAAGATCCTGAAACGAGTTCAGGATGACAAGGAAAATTATTTATCGACATTTCCCCTATGCGACCCACACAGCGACGCGTTATAGTGAAGTGCCTCAGGCACCTGTAAGCTCCCCTCACATTATCTTTGCCAACCACTTTTTTGAAAAAATTAATCATAAATACCTCCTTTTATTAAAAAAATACGCAGCACAAAATGGCGAAATAGAAAACTTTCGCCAAAAATTTTCTTCCGAACCGAAAAATAGATTTTTAGAAACACTGTTTTTCTTACGGAAATGTATATCTACCAGGGTAAAAAACTTAATAACAAAACACCAGAGCCTTATCAGATAAGGCTTTAAACCCTTAGTCTGCCCCCCCCCCTATCAGGGAAATTAGCTCTGTGATTGCATTTTGCATATATTTGATTCCTCCAATTGTATATTCTATATTATAACTTATTTTGAAAGATTTATCAAGATTGGAAAATAAAGCGATTTATTCCCAATGTTATGTTGGTTAGAATTCTGGTTATAATTGCGAAAAGGTGTTTAAGAATATAATAAATATTCGTTAAACACCTTTTAAAAATCTATATTTAGCTTTTTTCAATTGCAAAAATTCTGAACTGTGAAGGTTTTAATTCTTCAAAATGAAGTTCATTTACTGCCCCTTCCCATTTTTGAGCAGTATACTTATTATTTTTAAAAACGTATTCTGTTGTGATTTTAAAGTCGGTAGGAAGTTTGATTTCTTTATTATTAATTACATTCCCTTTTACCCAATTTTGTTCACAAGTACCATCTTCTTTGTGGATGGTAACAAATTCGGTTGGATATTTATAATTTGCAGCAACAAGAAACGCTTTTTTCAAAGGTTCGCATGAAATAAGCCAAGCAGCAAATCCATCATCATCCTGTACCATTATTTGGGCTTCTCCTTCTGTAATTATCGGCTGAGATTTTACAAACCGATCTATTGCGTCGAATTTTTCAAAAAACTCGTAATTTTTCTCACGCGGCATTGAAATTTCTTCACCGATAACGCTTTCAATGCCTCTTTTAGTAAAACTTTCGTCACCGTCAATGTAGAGAACCGGTCTTTGTGCAAACTTCCCGCCCGGTAATAATTTGTATTTGGCCCATTTGAATAATGCTCCTTCTGCCGTTAATTGGCCGGGATATTGGTCTATATCGCGAAATTCTCCGTCCTGGTTGTTATAAGCTTTTAATATTGAAAGTCTTTTTCCTTCTTTAAAATCTACATTATAGTTTGTAAGCATTTGATTATCTTCAGTAATTCGTTCAGGATTTTTATCCTGCTGGGAAACAATATCGTTACCCCATAGCAGGTCAAAGTTCATATCCTGGTGGTATTCTTTAAAGAAGTTATCCCATAGCATATATTCTGCCAAAGTTCCAAAGTACGGAATTTTTTCTTTCATAGTTGTATTCAGCTGTTTTAGAACTTCTCTTGGCGCGCGGTAGCTTATTGGAACCCCGGCTGCTTCTGATACGGCATCGACAATATGGTCGATATGGTCAATTCTAAATCCGTCAAAGTTATAGTCATTTTGAAGTGTTTTCATTGCTTCAATAAAGTATTCAATAACCAGTTTATTGTAAGTTCCGTTTTCAAGAAATACAAAATAATAAGGAGTTTGGCAGTCAAGATTTGCAAAGTGGGTGACGTCTTCCCCTTTATAATCGTAATGCTTAAATGTCGGATATCCGCCGCATTCGCTCATCTTGTCGTATACCGGAACCCCTGCCGAGCACCAGGCGCCTCCTGGAGCAGGCCAAAGGCCGTTATCAATTAATTCTTTTATGATATCTATCTGTTTGGTAATATCGCTTTCCGTAAGTTTTTGATTCGGCTTAAAGTTCTGGATTTTTGCAGTAATTTCTCTTACCCGTTTGTGGATCCCTTCCTGAGAGTTTTTTTCACACATTTTGTTACATAATTGCTTTTTGCATTCAGCCATTTCGTTATCAAAGGTTTCAAACAAGGCCTGATAGTGTTCAGCCAAATTTCCTGTGCCGCCGGTTTGAGATTGTTTGTATATATTTTTGATAACTTCAACATCCTCAGCATCATATGCACCTTTTAAATGGTCTGCAACAGTATCAATTTGTGAAATAATTTCCTTATCAAGTTCTGGAATATCAAACCATCTTGCAATTGAAGGGTTTGCAAGAACCGCTTTTGAAAATCTTCCGGTCTGCGGAAGGATGTCATAAATTACCGGGTGTCCGGCAAGCTGTGCCAGTTCAATAAATACTTGAACCTGAGCTTTTGAATCCATTCCTGTTATTTCGGAAATCTCTTTATCAAACAGTTTTTCACTCACTTCCGAACTTTTAGGGAGATATGCACACCCGAATTCTCTTGGATGGAACGGTATAAGATAGATTGTTGTATTAAAAATACCATTATCTACATTCCCGGTTGGCAGGATTAAAAGTTGTCTCAGCCAGTCCATAAATTTCCCGGTATCTTTTGTTTTATTTCCGTCGCCGAGGCCGGCTAAGTTTATTAGTTTTATATTGTGGCCTTCTTTTTTAATCCAGTCCGAATTTGTAACATTATTTCTTGCAAGTACACTTACTTTGTCATCATCAAATGTAAAAGTACCGTTTTTGAAAATACCGTTTTGGCGCCATTTTAATTCAAGTCCAAAAAGTATTTCCTCATCAGTAAGTTCTTCCAGTGCCATTACATATGGATAATTTAAGTATCCGTAAAGATTAATTTTGTCTTTCAAAAAATTTTTTCTCTCTTCAGGGATACTGTCCGGATTATATTTTTCTCTTAATTTTGAATATATTTCATTAAGCTGTTTGTCTTTTCTCTCTTCCTGCTGCTGTTTTTTCCCAAATAAAAATTCTAACATAATTTCTCCAAATTTACTAAAGCCTATAATTAAATATTATCATAAAAAATTGATTGTATATATTTTCTATTTTTTTATAAATTTTTGTTTAATGTTAGAGTTATAGTTATTTCTCCGGTTGGGTAATTGTTTTAAAGCCGGTTTTTTTATTTAATTTCAAAGTTAAGAGGATATTTGTACCGGAGGCAGTAAAATTTATGAAACTAACATTTGTGTCGGACGAGGTTATTAACAGACTTGATAAAAAAAATTTTGCAGGCGGAAAGAATGAAGATAATTTTTTATCGGGAAAAGTTTTTAGAGATTGCGACGGTTCATTTATGTTTGATTCGGAGGATATTCCGTATTTAGATTTGCAGGCCGGATATGCAGATTGTAATTTTGGGTACAAAAATCCTCAAATTCTTCAGGCGGTGGTTCGCCAGCTTCATAATTTACCTCAGCTTTCTCCACAATTTTTGTATGATTACAAATCCATGCTTGCGGAAAAACTTGTTGACGCAAATGAAAAAAGGTTCGGGAAAAGCGGTTTTGTTCATTTTACATCACATCAAATCCAAGCATTTCATGATGCTGTAAAGTTGGCATTATCTTCTGAAGAGTCGGGAGAATTCTTTAGATTTTCTAATGGCTGCCAGGCTGATAATTCAAAGGGGACGTGGGAAAGTTTCAATCTTTCCGATTCGCTGCTGAATTTTAGGGGAAAGGTTCATTCTGTACCTTTTCCCTATTGTTTCAGATGTCCCTGCGGAAAGAAAACAGAGGATTGTAATTTTTATTGTGTAAAAAACTTTCTTGAAAAACTTGAAAACGAATATAGCAGCCCGGAGGGGAGGAAAAAGGCTAAAATTTTTATAGCCTCCACGGCGGCTGTTGATGGCTGTATAAACCCTCCTCAGGGGTACTTTAGCATGTTGAAGAATATTCTTGATAAGTTTGGTTTTATATTTGTTGCGGACGAGACAAAAAACGGTTTATACAGAACGGGAAAATTGTGGGCGGTTGAAAATTACGGGATTATACCGGATATAATAATTTTTTCGGATTTAATTACAAACGGCTTGCATTATCTTTCAGGTTTTTGGGCTAAACATAAGTTTCAGGAGTCATATATATTCCATTCAAATTTTGCTTCTTACCGGGATATATCTCATCCAATTGCAATTAGAGCTGCTTATGAGGTTATGTCTGTTGCTGACCAGGAAAATTTTGAAAATACTATCAACGCAAAGAGTGAACGATTCTTGTCAGGATTACATTACCTAAAAAATAAATATTCCAAATTTATTGGTGATGTCGGCGGATTGGGGCTGGCACTAAGGATTGAAATTACGTGTGAGGACAAAATAACTCCAAACAAATTTTTATGTAGAAAAATTTTGGAAGAGGGTCTTAGCGGCAAGTTACTCTATAATGGTAAAAAATGCGGGCTTATTTTAAACAACACCGGCTATTATCAGAATATAATCCCGATAGTACCATCTTTGTTTATCTCTGATGATGAAATTGATATGGCAATAGAACTTTTTAACCAAATCTTTGCAAAAGTTTCGGCAGATATTGGCTAATTCGCATATAAGAGAGGTTTTTATATTGAAATTACTTTTTATATTTGTATCAACATTACTAATTTTAATAATAGCGGCGGCAAAGTATTTTATATTTCGATGTAAAAATCAGAAATTTCTTTCCCGATGCGGTTTTGTTGTCGGAACTTTGTTTGCGCTGTATAGTATAATTGCTTTAATTCTTATGTTTTATACTTCAAGCTTGGGGGAAAGATTTATTCTTCTTTTACTTGCGCTTTCCCCATATGTAATTGGTAAGCTTACAAGATATGAAAATCTTAGTATTTCATCAATTTTACAGATGATGTTCCTTGTAATCGGTATATTGTTTGTGATGGAGAATTAGTTATTTTTTCTGGCATGGTGGTGGTGTTTGTGGGGTTTGTCACCGTTTCTGTAACCTATTCCCGCACGGTATCCCGAAACAGAATACATTATTGGAAGTGCTGGTTCTATCCATTTTAATCCGGACATTACTGCTACTGTTGCAATATCGTCTGTGTGAAGACCTATATCTATTGCTTCCGGTTTCCTTTCGGAGTAAATATTTTTATTATGTGATTTTTTATGCAGCATTGGGTCGATAACCCTTTTACCTATAAGATTTGCAAGTGCACTGCCCCCGATTATGCCGGTTGCTGCAATTCCGGTTATCATTCCCAGCGCACGGGCTGACTTTGATTTTATATTAAGCTTTTCCAGAATCCCAAGTGCCGCACCTGCTCCTATATTACATAAAAATATATTTGCAAGATATTGGTATGAACCTTCCTTTATTTTGTCCGGAATTTTTTCTTTCCAATGCGGAGTTGTAAGCCGGTCTCCGATTATACCCCCAAGTATCCCTCCTAAAACCGGTATAAAACCAAGTAATGACAGTTCTCCTATTTTTGAAAAAATTTCTCCGGATGTAATATTTTCCGGCTCAGGGATAAGATTGTTTAAAAATTCCTTCCCGTTTTTTTGTTTCCCCAAGCCGGTATACAAAGTTTTAATTTCTTTAAAATTTAATATTTTACTTTTTGCTTTGTATAAAATGCTTGAAATATCTTCTGTTATTTTATTTTCATTTATAAAGTTAGTAATTAGGCCGGTATTGTCTTTTTTTATGCGTGCTATACTGCGGGTATTTGTTTCAGGGTTTTTGAAAATTATTCCTGCAATTTTAGGGGCTGCAAGGGCCGAGGCAATAGTAAACCCCATTGTGGAAAATGTACGGATAGCAGCTCTTTTTTTCTTATGTGGTGGAGCATTTTTTGTTTCGTGTAAGCAATAAATTGTACCGGCTCCCGATAGAATATATGGAACTGACTTTCTGAATTTTTCCACCAGAATAGGCTGATCAAGGTATTTACCGGTTATTTTAATAATATTCATAAGGGGGATTCCTGCCTTTTGTTAGGGTATTATTGTATTTTACTTCATATAGTTATGGAAATTTTTGAGAAATTCGGGATTCTTTTCATTAAACTTGACGAACTGATTTAATCGTTCGAGAACATTTTCCGATATGACATGTTCTATTTTGCAAGCATTTTCTGCTGATTCTTGTTCTTCTAAGCCAAGAATATCTTTAAAAAATTTTTGTAAAAGAGTATGTTTTTCTATAATGGCAGCGGCGGCTTTTTCGCCTTCTCCGGTAATCGATATTGCACCATATCTGCCATAATTAATTAGATTTTTATCTGCAAGCCGTTTTAATGCTTCACTTACTGACGCGCGGCTTACGTTAAGTTCTTTGGCAATATCTATTGCCCGGACTTTGTTATATTTTTTTAGATAATTGCTTATTACTTCTAAATAATCCTCTAATCCGGAAGTTAATACTTTGTTCATATGTCTCCATTCCAGACTCCTCCGCCCGGTCCTGAAACTGAGAAAGTGGTGAAAGAGAAGTTTCAGGACATATTTTAAGGCGTTAGAGCGTATCAAATTACTTTTCTATTATAATGTAAGGCAAACCTAACATTTTGTCAACCCCTTTGATATGTTTATTAGTGAAACAATTTGGTATTGTTTTTGTAAAATCAAAGTAGGTTGGTCTTTCCATCCCAAATTACTTTTTTCTTTAGCGGAGAGCGGATTTTCGGAAGGGAGAACAACGTGACCCCGTAAGGTGTAAATGTCATCCTGAACTCGTTTCAGGATCTTACCGCCATCAAAAATGTTTGACCAACTGCCCACAAAAAACAAATGTTGGTCTGAAACCCCAACTTCCTTTTTCTTTAGCGCAAAGAAAAAGGAAGCAAAAAGAAAGCAATACGAGTCGAGATACGTAAATTAAAAACAGATACTTGAAAAAATAAAAAAATAGTATATAATAAAAGAAAAAGGAGGTAAACACATGGAAAAGTCAAGTATAGCGCGGTATACGGGGGGGGGGGGGTAAAGAACCTCAAGGGAGACAAAAGTTTTTTCCA
>CALUYU010000080.1 GCA_944325075.1 Candidatus Gastranaerophilales bacterium | reverse complement strand
CAAACGTTACCGCCACGTTTGATTTCACGAGTCATTGCACGACGTGCAGCCTCGATCTGACGACTGGTAATCCAGCCAGGTTCTAAGGCCTGTAATGCATAAGAACCGAATTCAAGTTTTGTTCCTCTTGTTTCATGTCCTTTCATTCTGCCTTTCATCATTTTGCGGTATTTTGTTTTTTTAGGCTGTAACATTTTATTTGCTCCTGTTAATTATTTTTTTACTTAACTTTTTATCTAATTTAGCCCTAGGTAGTTTCGATGGCTCTTCTTCTAGGACGTCTTGCCCCTTTATCAGAACCCTCTTTACCTGATTTAGCTTTAATGTTCTGGTCTGCTTTTTCGCCTGGCAATAAGTTGCCTTTGAAAATCCAAACCTTAACACCTATTTTACCCATAATAGTATCTGCTTCTGTAAAACCGTAATCTACATCAGCTCTAAGGGTTTGAAGAGGAATTCTTCCTTCTTTAGCCCATTCTGAACGAGCAATTTCTGCTCCGCCCAAACGTCCGGATACCATAACTTTTATACCTTGTACACCGGATCTCATTGAACGCTGCATTGCTTGTTTCATTGTTCTTCTGAACGCTACACGTTTTTCAAGCTGTTGGGCAATATTTTCAGCAACTAACTGAGCATCTGCATCAATTCTTGCTACTTCTACTACATTTATTACAACCGGCTTACCGATGTATTTAGTTACATCCTGACGCAATTCATCAATTCCCTGACCTCCGCGTCCTACTACAATACCAGGTTTCGCTGTAACTACTGTAATAGTTGTGTTCTGAGATTTTCTTGAAATGATTATTTGTGATACGCCGGCTGCGTATAATTTTTTCTTGATAAATTTTCTGATTTTATCATCTTCTTTTACAAAAGTACGGTATTCCTTGAATTTAGCATACCAGGTGCTTTTCCAAGGTTTGATTATACCTACTCTGAATCCGTTTGGATGTGTTTTTTGTCCCATATTTTATACCTTTATTTTTACTAACTTTCAGTTTTTGTCGACCTTTAAGATCCTTGGTCTTATCCGGTTTATTTGCTCTACCTGCAAATTATTGTAACTTGCCCGGTCAGCCTTTAAGGATATTAAGAGTCTTATTTACTAAACTCTTTGCCAAAAATCTAATCACTAACTTTCAATGTAAGATGTGATGTACGTTTTAGTCTTTTATAAATACGGCCTTGAGCTCTTGGTTTCCCTCGTCTAAGGGTTTGGCTTTCATCCGCAAAAATTTCTGATATCTTCAATGATTCCGGTGATACGCCATACTTTTCACGAGCATTTGCAACAGCTGCTTTCAAGTTCTTTTCAACAACTCTTGCTGCAAAATAAGGCATAAAACGCAACATATCTTGAGCTTCAAGAACTTTTTTGCCGCGTACTTCATTTATTACACGACGTAATTTTCTTGCTGTCATTTTTATATCTGTTTGTCTTGCTTTTGCTTCCATTTTTTTATTCCTTATATTTGTATTTTTATCTCTTATGAGATCCGATTAGTTCGGGAAATACTCGTAAGGCTTTTGCCTCCGACTATTTTACTTTTGCAGTCTTTGCTGAACCTGCATGTCCTTTAAACATTCTTGTCGGTGCAAATTCACCTAATTTATGTCCAATCATTTGTTCTGTTATATAAACCGGAACGTGAGTCTTTCCGTTATGAACAGCAATTGTATGTCCCAACATATCAGGTACTATCATTGATGCTCTAGACCAGGTCTTTACAACTTTCTTTTCCGAACTAGCATTCATTTTTGCTATTTTCTTTTGTAGAGCTTCTTCTACATATGGACCTTTTTTTAATGAACGTGCCATTAATATTTTCTCCTTTTGGTTTATTTTGTCTTAATTGTCGCCAAATTCAATTCAGCGATTTAGGAAAACTGGTGATCAACTTGGGATTATAGATTATTTCCCTTTTCTTCTTCTAACAATCAGTTTATCAGAAGCTTTCCCTGATTTTCTGGTCTTGTAACCAAGTGCCGGTTTACCCCAAGGTGTTTTAGGGTGTCCGCCTGGCCCTGTTTTACCTTCACCACCACCGTGAGGGTGATCGCAAGGGTTCATTGTTACACCGCGAACGGTAGGTCTTATACCCAGATAACGTTTTCTACCGGCTTTACCTAATGATAAATTCTTAAATTCTGAGTTTCCAAGAACTCCAACGGTAGCCATACATTCTTTTCTTACCATTCTCATTTCTGAGGAAGGAAGTTTTATTGTTACGTAATTTCCTTCTTTAGCCATTACCTGAGCTGCGTTACCAGCTGCTCTTACCATAACTCCGCCGCGACCAGGGGTAAGTTCTACGTTGTGAACCATTGTACCTAACGGAATTAACTCTAGAGGGATTGCATTTCCTACTTGAACCGGAGCGTCCGGACCGCTTACTATTGTATCTCCAATATTCAAACCTTCCGGAGTCAGGATATATCTTTTTTCACCGTCTGCATAGAATACTAACGAAATTCTTACGTTTCTGTTAGGGTCATACTCAACTGTTTTTACTGTTGCCGGAACCCCGAACTTGTCACGTTTAAAATCTATTATACGGTATGCTCTTTTTACACCGCCGCCTTTATGACGACATGTAATTCTACCGGTATTATTTCTTCCTGCTGTCTTTTTTAATTTCTTTAACAGTGATTTTTCTGGAGTTGAAGTAGTGATTTCCTGGTAATCACACTTTATCATACCTCTTTGTCCCGGAGATGTCGGATTTATTTTTCTTGTTGCCATTTTATTTTTCTCCTTTGTTTGGCTTTGTTCTTCTTAAACTTGGGATATATGCCATACACCCCTTCAGCTGAATGTTATACAGCTGTTAACATTTCGATCGGATCACCTTCTATAGTGACAATCGCTTTTTTAGAACTATCTGTTCTGCCGAATTTATAACCCATTCTTTTTGTATGAGAAGGCATATAAACTGTATTTACGCTTTTAACTTTTCTTCCAGGAAAAGCTAATTCTATAGCTTTTGCGATTTCTACTTTTGTAGCATCTTTTCTTACTTCAAAAGTATACTGACCTAAAGCCATTGCCATACGACTTTTTTCTGTAATTAAAGGTTTTTTAATTACATCGTATAACTTTTCTGTATTTGTTCTTTCTTTACTCATTTTTTATATCCTTTTATTTTATTTATCAACCTATTTGATTAACCTTTCAGTAATTTCGTTTACAGCAGCTTCTGTAATAAGAACACTATCCGCTTCCAACAAATCTTTTACATTCAGGTTAGTAGGGAGTATTAATTTAACTGAAGGAATATTTCTTGCAGCTAATTCCAAATTTTTATTTTCATCAGCACGGAAATCAGCTACGATTAGAACTTTTCCGCTTACCTTTAATGACTTTAGAGCTGATGCCATTAATTTTGTTTTAGGCTCGGCTATAGCTGAAAAATCTTTTACAATAACTAATTGTTCTTCTCTTGAAGATAAAGCTGATTTTAAAGCTAATTTTCTTGCTTTTTGCGGCATAGAGAATGAAAAATCTCTTGGTTTTGGTCCAAAGATTACGCCACCGCCGGCAAACAATGGGGAGCGTAAAGAACCAGCTCTGGCACGACCGGTGCCTTTTTGTTTCCAAGGTTTTTTACCGCCGCCGGATACTTCTGCTCTTGTTTTTGCGCATGCTGAACCCTGGCGTGCATTATTTAATTGTCTTCTCAATGCCATATGCATTACATGCAAGTTTGGCTCTACACCGAAAACACTTTTTTCCAAAGTAATTTCGCCTAATTTTTCACCATTTGAACTTAATATTTCTTTTGACATTTTTTATTTCCCTTATTAATTTATATTCTCTTTCGTTTAAGACTGCCTACCGCTTGTGCCAACTGAGTTGCAGCTAATACTTTATTTGGCAGGACCAGCCGGTTTTTTAAACTTTTCCTTGTTTTTACAGTTTATATAATTGTCAAACTGATAATGTTAGTTCCATTTAGTTCTTGAAGGAACGATTGTAACCAATCTGCCTTCACAGCCCGGAACTGAACCTTTAATCAAGATTAAATTTTTATCAGCATCAACTTTTACTAATTTTAATTTAGTAACAGTGACTCTTTCGTTGCCCATGTTACCGGCCATTCTTTTACCTTTGATAACACGGCTAGGAGTAGTACCTGCACCGATTGAACCTGGTTCTCTGTGATTTTTAGAACCATGGCCCATAGGTCCGCGGCCAAAATTCCATCTTTTTACTGTACCTTGAAAACCTTTACCTATTGATTTTCCGGTGACATCGACTTTTTGAACATTATCAAGTACTGATAACTGGATTTTGTCACCCACTTTGTAATCCTGAGGGTTATCAACTCTGAATTCCTGAAGATGTCTAAAGTTTTCCAGATTGTTCTTTTTGAAATGACCGATTTGAGCTTTAGTCAAGTGTTTTTCTTTAGCCGGAACAGTACCTACCTGAATTGCGTTATAACCGTCAGTTTCAACTGTTTTAACCTGAGTTACAACAATATCATCAACTTTGATAACTGTTACCGGAATAGCCAAACCTTGTTCATCAAAGATTTGAGTCATTCCTAATTTTTTACCTATTACACCTAGTGTCATATTCTACCTTTCTAGCGTCATTGCACAATGGGGTTAATCCGGACCTGCCTGATAACTTGTCTTAAACGCACTTCTTCAGTACATTTTTGTACAAATCTGCATTTTCTCTTGCGAGCGCTACGTCTTGCTTAATTACTTTACCTATCGGGGACTTTCACCCCACCCTTTTTGGGTGTCCGGTTGGAATTAACTTTTGATCAAACTTTTCTTTCTCAAAATACTTCCGAGGATTCTTGCCTTTGATTATTATCAGATTAGATATTTGCTATCGCTTCACTTATAATTAATCAAAACATAAGTCTTAAACTTATTTAACTGCCGGAATCCTACCGGTCGCAGTTCACATTATATGCATAATGCTTATTCAATTTTCAAAAACCAGCCCTTGTTTCTACTCTGATTATAATTTAACAGAGATATCAACACCGGCAGGAAGATCTAATCTGCTTAACTCTTCAGTTGTCTGTTGAGTCGGGTCGTATATATCAATTATACGCTTATGAGTTCTCATTTCAAAATGTTCACGGGATTTTTTATCTACGTGTGGAGATCTCAAAACACAGTATATACGTCTTTTAGTAGGTAAAGGAATCGGGCCTGCAACTTTAGCGTCTGTTCTTTTTGCTGTTTCAACAATTTTGTCTGCTGATACATCGATCAATTTATGATCATATGCTTTCAAACAAACTCTGATTCTTTGTCTTTTTGTGCTTGCCATTTTTATTCCTTTTCTTTTGTCATGTTTACACATCAAGGGGTCTTAAAAAGCCGCCCCTCAGGGCTTGCCTGGATTAGCTTTATGGTTATATTTCGGACATTATCTAAAATACTCCAAGCATAGCAATCTTATTACAAACACAAATGGCTGTCAACTTGGTTTTTTGTTATTTGTTAAAGATTTGTTACAAAAAACTCTGACAAAATTCAGAGAGAATATTCCATTAATTTTCTTTTAGATTTCAAGCGGATACGAGTGTTTTTATTGAACGTAATTTATAATTATGTCCGGAACCAGAATTTACTGTAAGACTTTATAAGCAAAAGTTTGCAGGGGATGCAATTTTCTTTTCGAAATTAAACAAAAAATACAAGTTATTTGGGTAAATTTTTAAAATAGTTTTTTTCAGTAAGTGCTCTATAAGTACACCCCATTCCGTTAAACCTGCTTGTGCTGGTTCGGGAACAGTTCTCACCATTTTCACAGCTTGTTCCCTTAGCGCCCATTGGGAGAAGCTTTCCTGACTTAACAATCTGGAATGTAAATAAATCATGTCCCCATCTGTTTGGCTTTTTGTATTGACCATTAACATCAACTGTTATATATAAAATTCCATCGTAATGAGTTGTATCATTTTCAATCATAAAAAACATTCCGTCAACTATGACAAACTGGCCATCATCAAGAGAAGTCATTCCCATAGGATTATTATTATATGTTCTATAATTTGCCGAACGATTATATTCCAATTCACCGGTTCCGTTATCTACAGCAGAATCTCCCTCACATTCACGATTCCCGCAATCCTTGACTGTTTTAAGATATTTGGAAAATACGGGCATAAAAGTCCCGGAAGAATAGTTGTCACCATTCGCAAGAAAGCCCTGTTCATAATTCATTTGATTTAAGGCTGATTGCATAATTGTATAGGCTCGTTTCAGCCCCACTTCAAGCTCTTTACCCTGAGTTTTGTTTATAAGTGCAGGCAGCGTCATAGCAGCAACAACTCCGATTATGCCTAGGGTTATAAGAACCTCTGCGAGAGTAAACGCGGGGACTAAGTCCCCTTTTACATGACGCGTCGCTTTCCGAGACGCAGAATAAATAGTTTTTGTAGGTTGGGCTTTCAGCCCAACATTAGATTTTTGAGTGCAAATGGCCGAACATTTTTGTCGGTGGCCAGATCCTGAAATACTCTGCGAGCACCCTCCCTTGTAAGCCTCCTTTTCGTCGGCAACAAGAGGAGCTGCAAGTTCAGGATGACATAGAAAATCTTTTATAGACCTTTTCCATATGCGTCCAACACAGTTCAATGTAGGTTGGTGGTTCACCCCAACAAAATATTTATTTACGTTTGATACAGAAAACTTTGAGTTGGAGAAAGGTATTGTTGACAAAAACCCTTGTCTCCCTTGAGGTTCGTTACCCCCCCCCCCCCATATACCCCGCTATGATTGACTTTTCCATGTATTTACCCTCCTTTTTCTTTTATTATACATTATTTCTCTAATTTTGCAAGTCTTAGGTTTGAAATAATTCCACGACACATAGTGCTTTCTTTTTTGCCTACTTTTTTCTTTTGGCTAAAGAAAAAAGTAGGTTTTCAAGGGAGCGTAGCCCCCTCTTACATCACGCTGCGCTGTCCAGGACGCAATGGGAATTGTTTATGTTGTTGGGCTGAAAGCCCAACCTACATTTAACTTACTTTTTTCTTCTTGGATTATTCGGGGTGTCAGAAAACTGGACGTTTCCTGAC
>CALUYU010000079.1 GCA_944325075.1 Candidatus Gastranaerophilales bacterium | reverse complement strand
CAATTAGCCTTTGTTGGCAAGGACTCCGCGCAAACAATTGAGTATTGTTTGAGTGGAGGAGGGTAGTAGCACTCCCTTGGTACTTACCGGCAAAGAATGATAATTAAATAAAAGCCCTTGTGGCAATTAGCCTTTGTTGGCAAGGACTCCGCGCAAACAATTGAGTATTGTTTGAGTGGAGGAGGGTAGCAGCACTCCCTTGGTACTTACCGGCAAAGAATGATAATTAAATAAAAGCCCTTGTGGCAATTAGCCTTTGTGGCGCAGGGGTAGCGCACTCCCTTGGTAAGGGAGAGGCCACGGGTTCAAATCCCGTCAAAGGCAATTTTTAGATATTGTGATAATTTAATAAATATAAGACATTAAGGGTAGGTGCCCGAGTGGCTAAAGGGAACAGACTGTAAATCTGTCGTCGCGAGACTACGGTGGTTCGAATCCACCCCTGCCCACCATAAAATATAAAGAGACCGTAAGGTCTCTTTTTTTTTATAAAACAAAAGGTGGATGAGAACCACCGCAAAGTGAAACTTTGCCAAGGTTCGAGCGCGAGGAGGCAGAGGGCGGAGGATTGACGATGAAATGGCAAGGCCATTGAATACGTCAACCGGAGCCCCGTTTAACGCCGACGAGCAAGAGAATCCACCCCTGCCCACCATAAAATATAAAGAGACCGTAAGGTCTCTTTTTTTTTATAAAACAAAAGGTGGATGAGAACCACCGCAAAGTGAAACTTTGCCAAGGTTCGAGCGCGAGGAGGCAGAGGGCGGAGGATTGACGATGAAATGGCAAGGCCATTGAATACGTCAACCGGAGCCCCGTTTAACGCCGACGAGCAAGAGAATCCACCCCTGCCTACCATAAAATATAAAGAGACCATAAGGTCTCTTTTTTTATTTATTCAACACCCTGGCCTTTTGAATAATCCGTGTATTCAAGCTTATCTTTGCCGGTCAGTATATTTAAAAAACTTTGAGAACCGGAAGCTTTTCCTCCATAATTTGCTGTTACTTTATTTCTATAAACTGTTGCAACAAAATTATCACGTCCAAATTGATTCGGCCTTTTAGTACCATTTACATCAAAATAAATAAAGGCGCAGTTAGTACGTGTGAATGTCTTCATCACAGTTGAACCATCCGGATTTTTAATTGGCTGTCCATATTCATTTGTTGCCGGTGTGGTTATTTCTATTGGGGCACATCCAGTTTTTATACTTTCTATTCTAAGGATAGCACCGCTTGGAAGAATAATCTTTGCTCCTTGCCCTGAAGTTGTAGTTGCAGAATTATTTTCATCCAGAACAATTGATGAATATTTTATATCGTAATAGTACTTGGAACAGCCGTTTTGAGCGGAATTTTCGCAAACGATTGCCCCATTAAAATATTTTGCAAGATTTTTTGCAACCACATAGTCAGAATCTGTTTCATTGAAAAGAAATGAATTATCACCAATTACACCTAAATCTTTTTGCGCAAGCGATATAACATTGTTGATTTCTGCGAAAACTTTTTTTGTTCTGGAAATTAATTCTTTATCCTGATAGTTTTGAATTAATGCAGGCAAAGTCATAGCAGCAACAACACCGATTATGCCAAGGGTTATTAAAACCTCGGCCAGGGTAAATGCAATTCTGCGAGGCGAGTGGTGCTTCAGACGCCTTAGGGTCAAAAGCCGGGCTGATTTATCCTTAAAATACCTGCACAGCAACGCTTTATAGGTATATGCCTCAAGCCCCTTAAAATATTCAAAAACGTGTCTATACCAATGTCCCGACACGAAAACTCTGCCGTAATGGCGATGGGACAACGGTTTTAGGTGTAGCTTAGCCCCCCCCCCTATCAGGGAAATTGGCTCTGTGATTGAATTTTAGCATTATTTTATCCTCCTTATTCTTATATTTTTATTATATCATATTTTTGAAATTTGTTCAATTGAATAGTGTGTTTTTATTTTTGTTCCAAAAATAATTCTTAAAATGTATTTACTATTTAAGAAAAAATATTATAAAATATAACTGAATTATTTTGTTGGATAATGAAGTATGCACATGGCATGGTTATTAAAAAATATAGTGAAAGGAGAGATTTTTGTATGGGGAAGAATGTTCTGATTATATCAAGCAGCTTAAGAAAGAACAGTAATTCGGAAATTCTGGCAAGAGAAGCAGAACGGGGCGCAGTTAGTGCCGGTCATAATGTCGAGTTTATAAGTTTGAAAGATAAGGAAATTAAATTTTGTACCGGATGTTTAGCATGTCAAATACTTGGGCATTGTACAATAAATGATGATGCAAACGATATTACCGCTAAAATTGTAAACGCTGACGTAATTGTTTGGGCAACCCCTATTTATTATTATGAGATGAGCGGTCAGATGAAAACTCTTATAGACAGAGCAAATTCTCTTTTTGCATCTAATTATAAATTTAAGGAGGTATACTTACTTTCAACATCTGCTGATACCAGCGATGACTCCGCACAAATTGTGATCAATGGTTTGAATGGTTGGATATCATGCTTTAATGGAGTGAAATTTTGTGGATATGTGAATGCGGGCGGCGTAACAAATCCTTTGGATATTAAAAAATATCCTCAGTATCTTAATGCTGCTTATGAGCTTGGAAAAAATATGTGATATATAGAACCATAACCTCCAACTGTATAATTGCATTTATAAAATTTTAGTTTATGATAATATTGTTTTCAGACAAGGGAGAAAATTCAATGAAGAAAAATATTATCACAATTTTGCTTGTATTTATTATTCCTATATTTGCCTATTTTATGCTGAATAACATAAACGGTAGTGATGCCGGCAGTGTAAATGCCCAAACCAGCAAACCTCAGGTAATAAAATTTACATCTGCAATGTGTCTTGATTGCCAAACAATGAATAAGATAATGAAAGAAATTTTTCCTAAGTATCAGGGTAAAATAGCACTGACGGAAATTCATGTTCAGGATAATAAGCCGGAAACCCAGGAATGGATTAATAAATATAAAGTGAATCTTGTTCCGACAATTATAATGATCGACTCGAACGGGAATCAGGTTAAGCGTATAGAAGGAGCAATTCCCCAAGACGAAATGGATAGATACTTAAAGGATCTAAAATAATGACAAATTATGCAGATTTATTTACCGGCAGCAGCAGCATTCCGCTGTTATATGGAATATCTTTTTTAGGAGGTTTAATCGCTTCTGTTTCACCTTGCTCATTGGCAATGCTTCCGATAATAATCGGATATGTCGGCGGGTATTCAGATGAAAAACCTTTTAAAACATTTTTGCAGCTGTTATTCTTTATAACCGGTTCGGCAATAGTATTTTCTGTTATCGGTATAATATGTGCTGTTACCGGAAAGGTGTTTGTATCTTTTGCGGGCGGGTATTTTAGCATTATAATTGCAAGTATTGTAATGGTTATGGGGCTGAAACTGGTAGGTTTTCTCGATTTCGAACTTCCGCTTTTAATCAAAGAAATGCCCAAAAACGATGGTACAAATACCTTTTTATACCCACTTCTTCTCGGGGGAGTGGTTGCGCTTGCCGGAACTCCTTGTTCAACCCCGATTCTTGCTGCCATAATGGCCTTTGCTTCTTTGTCAGCAAGCTTAACGCAATCAGTCTTAATGCTGTTTTTGTTCTCTATAGGCCAAGGGTTAATACTTGTATTTGCCGGTGTATTAACTTCAAAGCTTAAAACCTGGAAAAATTTCTATAAAATTTCGGATGTTTTATTGAAAGTAAGCGGTTACCTGCTTATTTTAACCTCAATATATATTTTTTATAAGATTTTTGCTCCGCTTATTGTAAAATAGTTCTACCTGGTGTAAAATAATATCAGTTAAAGGATATGTGGAGAAAAAATCTATGAAAACTTATGAAGGTCAGCTTGTAGCAGGAGATGAAAAATTTTGTATAATCGTTTCAAGATTTAACGATTTTATTGGTTCTAAACTATTATCAGGCGCTGTTGATGAATTAAGACGCCATGGCGTTAACCCGGATAATATTGATATTGTGAAAGTTCCTGGCGCGTTTGAAATTCCGCTGCTGGCTTTAAAATGTGCAAAATCTCAAAAGTATAATGCAATTATCTCGCTTGGTGCAATTATAAAAGGTTCTACCGCTCATTTTGATTATGTTTGCGCTGAGCTGACAAAGGGAATTGCGAATGTAAGCCTTCAAACAGAAATTCCGGTAATATTCGGAGTGCTTACAACAGAAAATATTGAACAGGCAATCGAACGTGCCGGTACAAAGGCAGGTAATAAGGGCGCTGAGGCTGCAAAATCTGCTATTGAAATGGCAAACTTAGTTAAACAGTTTTAGTTTATCAGACGGTGTGAGGGGGAATATCTTGGATATCCGGTGTTTACCAGGTTTCCCGTTTACCGTTTTATTGAAAAGGAGTTGTATATGAGTGAAGTAATTACTGAGTACCGCAATGAGAATACAAAGGATATTGATATTCTCCCAACTATCGACATCGTAAAAAAAATGAATGATGAAGATAAACTTGTTGCGCTTGTCGTTGAAGATGCCAGTGAAGAGATAGCACAAGCAATTGATTTAATAGCAAAACAGTTTTTAAAAGGCGGCAGGTTATTCTATTTTGGAGCCGGAACTTCAGGCCGCCTGGGTATTTTAGATGCTTCAGAATGTCCTCCGACATTTAGTGTTGCCCCTGATATGGTTCAGGGGATAATTGCCGGCGGCGATAAAGCTATTAGAACCTCTGTTGAAGGGGCTGAAGATGATTTTGAGGCAGGTAAAAAAGACGCCTCTGTATTAAATGAAAATGATGTGGCGGTTGTTATTTCCGCAAGCGGCAATCCTAAATATCTTTTGGGTGTTTTGGAAAAAGCTGACGAAATAGGTTGTAAAACAATCGGAATTACATGTAACTCAAAAGGCCGGGTTGCTGAAGAGGCAGGACTTGTTATTTGTGTTGAAGTCGGGCCTGAAGTTATTGCCGGTTCAAGCAGATTGAAAGCTGGTACTGCACAGAAGATGATTTTAAACATGCTATCAACCGGTTCTATGATTAAAATCGGAAAAACTTATGAAAACTTTATGATAGATTTACAACCGGTTAATGAGAAACTTAAAGATCGTGCGATAAGAATTGTTGCTCAGATTGCAGGGGTTCAGCATAGTGAAGCATTAGCCACATTGCTAAAATGTAACTGGGAAATTAAAACGGCTATCGTTTCAATTATAACCGGTTTGGATATAGAAGCTTCCCGAATTGAATTGAAAAAACACGGCGGAGTTCTAAGAAAAATAATTAGAACAAAATTAGCTGTATAGGAGACAATTATATATGAAACTAACTGTTTTGGGTGCAGGATGCTGGGGATTAACATTAGCCTGGCTTTTAACTGATAATTTTGAAAAGGTTACCGTATGGGGACGGGCATGTGATCTTAATGATGATTTGCTTATAAATAAACATGCGTCCAGGCCTTTAGAAGTTCAACTTAGCGATAAAGTTGAAGTTACTTCTGATTTGTCAGCGGCCATTGACGGTGCAGAGATAATTCTCTCTGTAGTTGCTACTTCCGGAACGCGCGATGTAGCGGAAAATCTTAAGAAATCCGGAATTAAAAACGAGCAAATTCTCGTTAATGCTTCAAAAGGTATTGAACTTCCGTCTCTAATGAGGATGTCTGAGGTTATAAAAGAAGTTTTGCCTCAGCAAAACCTGGCTGTATTATCGGGGCCGACTCTTGCTAAAGAAGTTCTTGCAGGCAAACCAACCGCGGCTTGTGTGGCAAGTGAAAATCTTAAGATTGCGGAGTTTGTGCAAAAAGCTTGTAATGTTCCGGGGCGATTCCGTTTGTATACAAATAGTGATGTTATAGGAGTCGAACTTGGCGGTAGTTTGAAAAATGTAATAGCAATTGCATCTGGATTCGCCCATGAGATGAATTTGGGTGATAACTGCGCCGGAACTCTCTTAACACGCGGCATGGCTGAAATTGTTCGTGTAAGTATTCAGCTTGGAGCTAACCCTTCTACTTTATATGGGCTTTCAGGTATGGGAGACTTGATTGCTACTTGTTCCAGCCCTATGTCAAGAAATTATACTGTAGGCTCTATGCTTGGAAAAGGCAAGAAAATTGATGACATTCTAAAAGAGCTGGGTTCTGTTGCTGAAGGCGTCAAAACTTCAAAAGCAATTTGTGAATTGGCTAAAAAACTTGATATAGAAGTTCCGGTATCATCTGCTATTTATGAGGCGGTGTACACTGATATAACTCCAAATGAACTTCTTGCTAAACTGATGAATAGAAAACTGAAAGAGGAAGAAAGATACATTTAATGAAATATGCTGTAAAATATATAAAAAATACATTTTATCCTTTAATTGTTCCTGATAATATAAAGGTTGAGGAGGGTCAGCTGGTTCTTGTCCGTACAGAAAAAGGAGAAGAGGCATTGAAGGTTGAACTCGTAAATAGCGAGGTTGCAAAAATTTGGGAATCTTCACCTAATAAACCGGAACCATTAACTGTTATAAGAGTTTTAAACCAACGTGATTTACAAACTCTTGATGAAATAAAAAAGGAAGAAGTTGAATCTTTTTTCAAGTGTCAGGCATTAATTAAGCAGCATAAGCTGGTTATGAATTTGGTTCAGTGCAGAATAACTTTTGACCGCAGAAAAATAACTTTTTATTACACTGCTCCTGAAAGGGTTGATTTCCGAGCATTATTGAAAGATTTAACTCAGGTATTTACCCGTGTACGTATCGATTTACGCCATATTGGCGTCCGTGATGAAACTTCTCTTGTAGATGGAGTTGGAATTTGTGGTTGTCCTTTTTGTTGTTCTTCTTTTTTAAGAAAATTTGAAACAATAAATGTTAAACTTGCAAAAGATCAGGGTATGCCGATTGCTCCCGGGAAAATTTCGGGAACTTGCGGAAGACTCTTATGTTGTCTTACTTATGAATATGAAAATTACATTGACGCGGCAAAAGGAATGCCTCCGATTGGTTCGTCTGTAATGACCTCAGAGGGATTAGGAAAAGTTTGCTACTTACAGTTTATGAATGGTACGGTTGCTGTTAAGATGGAAGACGGTAAGGTTAAGGAATTTCCTAAAAGCGATATTGAAATGGTTGATGCAGATGTTAATGTCGAAATTGATGTTCCGCTTATTAATAATGCATATGAGGATGAGTCTGATTCGGGTATAGATATTAAACAACTTGAAGATGATAAAAACAGTTCGACCGGAAATGTCTGATTAGTTTTTATGTTTCTAATCGTCTGGGTGCCAGAGTAGCCAGAGGAACTATACTATAATGCTGCGTTGTATAGAACTCTTTAATGGAGATTTGGTTTTGTCCCTGAGGGACAAAACTATTATGCTGTGCTCTTTAGTGTTCAACAAAATTTTATTGTTTACTTTTTCTTTTTGAAGACGAGCAAAAAGAAAAAGTGAACCGAAAAAGAAAAACTAGCTATATACCTTCACCGCCTAAGGCGGTGACAAGATAATGTAGGTTGGGGTTTGTCCCTGAGGGACATCCCTATAACGCTTCGCTGTGTGGAGCGCATAGTGAAAAGGTCAATAAATAATTTTTCATGTCATCCTGAACTTGCAGCTCCTCTTGTTGC
>CALUYU010000078.1 GCA_944325075.1 Candidatus Gastranaerophilales bacterium | reverse complement strand
GACACTTCATTATGGTTAAACATCTTTTTAATAGCTCTTGCCATTTTTATTTTGGGAGTGCAAATCGGTATTAAACACGGACGAGAATTACAACTTGATGATATGAGAATTAAATATGGCTACGACTTTTCAGATTAGAAAAATACATGCATTAAAAAACATATTAGGTATGGATGATGATTTATACCGAGAAATGCTGATGTCCTTTGATGTTCAAAGTTCAAAGAATCTTACATTTACAGAAGCCGGGATTTTTATCGAGATTCTTGAAGAAAGAGCTATCGCCTCTAATAAGTGGGTTAAACAACCGAAAAAATACGAGAATTTAAATCGTGATGAGGAGATGGCTACAAGTGCTCAATTAAGGATGATAGAAGGTTTATGGAGAGACCTTGCATATTACAACACTGATAAATATGCAAAAAAATCTCTTAGAAAATTTTTAAAATCAAAATTTAAAGTTGATGACATTATGTTTTTAACAAGAGCCAAAGCCTGCAAGGTTATACAGGCAATAACGGCTATAAAAAAGAATTTAGAAAAAAGTGCGGCCACACTTGAGTAGTAGAAGAGAAAGTAAAGGAGAAAAACTATGTTAACAATGGAAAAAACAAACGAAGAAATGTCAAAAATGAGAGATAATCAATTCTTTGGAGAGATTACTCATGATGAAAATGACAAAAAAGAGTGTGCAATGATGGGTTTAATTAAAAATCAAAAAATTGTTCTTGAAGAAGAATTAAAGATTGCTAAATTAAAATACGCAGATGTGGCTCTTGAAAAAGATAATTGGAGCGGCAGATATGAACGAGAAATGGATTGCAAAGTCATTGAAGGTCAAATCGCAATTCTAACAAAAATGGAGAGAGATTTGATGGATATGTTAACACCTGCCAATATGCCTCCTTGCTAAGATTAACGCAGGTCGAAACGGTCAGTAAAACTGACCGTCTTAGAGTAAGGCTCTAACTGATGAGACCAATTTAAAAGTAAAGGAGAAAAAATGGAACAACAAGCTACAGCTGTATTAGAACAACAAATTAAAAAAGTAACGGAAAAAATTTCTCAATGTAAAATCGAGATTGCAGATTTATTTATAAAAATACATAAATCTAAGCCATTAATACAGTGCGACTTTAATGATTTTATGGACAAAATAAATGAAATGGATAAGATGCCACCATTACTTTTGACTTTAGGGAAATATGAAAACCAGCTAGAAGTATTATTACAGTCTAAAAGAGAAATTGAGAGTTCTATCTATTAGATTCAGGTCGAAACGGTCGGCTAACGGTGCAAGCTGACCGTCTTAACGTAATGCGTTAACTGATGAGACCAAATAAATAAGTATGAGGAGATTATGGAATATAAACCTTGGATGGATTATATAAAACCTGAAGATATGCCAAATGATGATTTAAAGACAATTGCAGAATCAGCAGGCATACGTTCTGCTTTGGCTTTGATTTTTTTAACTCCGGGGTTAACTGTTACAATACCAAGAAACGCTTTTAGTGAGGTAAAAAAAAGATATATTATAAGCCAGTATGATGGCAGAAAATACACGATAAACCGTCTTGCCTTAGAATGTGGTTATTCCCAACGATATATTTATAAAATTATTGAAAATCACCTTCAAAATAAAAATCACTCCTAAAAAATAGCTTTACAACACCAGTCTTTCTTTACTTCAATGGCTAATATGTTATTGAAGTTTTTTTTGTATAATACATGTATAGGAGAAAAACATGCCTGTATTACAAGCTGAAAAACCATTATATAAGCACGATTGTGATGATTGTTTATATTTAGGTTCTGATGAAATGAGGGATTATTATTTTTGTAAAAAACGTTCTTTTTCATCAGAAGGAACACTTATAATAAGATTGGGGAATAATCCTCAAGATTATTTTAGTATGCCGAAAGATGTTGTAAAAAGTGGACTAGCAAGTAATGCTTTAGCTGAAGACACTGTTTTTGCAATGTGCTACAGAAGATATTTAGAATATCTTGAAAACAAATAAAGAGCCTCTTTTTATTCAGAGAAGAGACTCTTTTCAGACAAATTAAATCATGGGTATGATACTCAAGTTTTTTATATAAGGCAAATTATTTACAATCAGAAGGTAAACCAACAAATGCAATCATAGTTGGGGTTATGGTGTTATTATTCATATCCATTTTATAATTAACATCAAGTAAATCTTCATATTGAGTAATTGTCCCATCTATTGTAAATCCATGATAAAGACATAACTCTCTAAGTTCAATTAAAAAATTCTCGTATCGTTTTTCCTCATCCATATATCTATCCTAATGTTATTCTATAGTATCAACAGGAGTTATTTCGTCCATTTCAATGTTATATCTTTTCCCGTTTTTATCAACACAGGTTGCATATTCAATATCTCTATCAGCAAATGAATTTGTCCAAGTATAAATAAGTAACCCTATTTCATTAGTTTTATTATTGTAAATTTTAGTTCCGAACAACATATCATTTTTGTTTTTTAGTGCCATAATTTTATCTCCTTATGTCTTATAATGGGTTTTCTATGTAATATTTAATTTGTCCTTTTTTATAACTGATTTGACTTTTGATAATGCATTCCTTTTCATAATTTCTACAATCTTTAAGTTTTAACTCTAGGTATTCAATTTCGTTTTTTAATCTTCTAATTAAATCTTGTTCAAATTCTTTGTTTGTCATAATTTACCTCTTATTAACTTCCGCTTTGTACAAACATTAATCACTCTGAATAGTCTAAACATCAAGTTATTGTTGATGTTTTGTATCATTCAGACACATTGTTATAATGTATTAGAATCAAACAAGAAATAAGCTAATTCGGCTGTAATTTTCTTTTCACATACAAAAGAGTTTGATTTTTTATCAAAAGTGATGTTTCTTATATTATTAAGGATTTTGTCCACAACTTCGTTAAATTCACTATCAGTGTATTCTCTTTTGATTTCATATAGAATTGAACCGTATTTTACAATTTTTATTTTTTGAACTTTTATCTCCTCAATAGATTCAATTTTTTCATCAATTTCTTCGTATCTAATTTCTAAAAATTCGTCATTAACTGCCTCTACAATATCTCTTGTCCCATTAGAGTGTACAACTAAAAACTTTTTTAATTTTAAATCGTCCATCATTTAATCCTTTCGTTGTTTGTTTACTTATTCAAAATCACATCTGTGATTTACAACATAATCTGATATCCAACTAGCAAGTCCGTTTAATTGAAGTCTCCAAATCGCCAATTTACCGATATGGATTTGAGGTTTATCACTAAACTCAAGAACAATGTCTCTGCGACCGTTTTGAGTAATAATCTCGTAAGCACCGTTAAATTTGTTTTCAAACGTTCCTGTTCCGAGTTCTTTTTTGTTTAATTCATTATTTATTATCTTTTTAAAATCATCGATTTCGTCTGTAAGACCGTAAAATACAAGTCCATCATTTTTCATTTGTAATAATTGATTAAATTGAATTTGAGTCATTTTTCATTCCTTATAATTCTGCTTCTTTACCATCACTGTAAATAATTCTTGCGATTCTAATATCGCCACTTGAAGAATCATCGTAATATTCAATATCCTTAAAACCGTTTAAATCGTAATAATCAAAGCAACCGCAAGCATTAATTCCTATTCCGTATTTTTTAGAAATTCTTGTTAATTCTTTCATAAAGCCTTGATAGTTCTTTTCGTATTTTTCTTCATTTGTCATTGCCATAATATAATCCTTTCGTTTGTTTGTACTGACATTAATCGATTGCAATAGCAAGGATTTCAAGTCATTGCGACTATTCTGTATCATTCAGACACATAAAAAAAGAGTTGAGATTTAATACCCCAACTCTTTTAAAACTCTATCCAAATCCTCTTCAGGAGGTTCGTTATCTATCCAATCGTAAGCTAAACTCTCAAACCAAACTTCGGATGTATTTATAAAGTTAAGTCGACCTAAAACCTCAATGACTTTGTCTAAGTTTAGATTAATTTCATATCTTATAGCTGATTCTTTCAAATTTTTCTTTTTCATTTTAGCTCCTTTTGAAGTTATTATTCAGCAAAGTTTGTAAACATAAAATTGCTTACATAGAAATCAAGTAAAGGGATACCCTCATCGTTGTCTATATAACCATTATCATTTCCTGCGACAATCTGTTCGTCTTCCACTAAGTCTTCAATAAGCTCTAATAAATGTTCTTTAACTCTTTCTGCTGAAGCATTCTTAATGTTTTCGATTAGTTGTTCTTTGTTTGTCTTAGCCATATTTATCTCCTTTATGTTTTACAACCACATTAATCACTCTGAATACAGAGAATTGGAAGTCATTGCTCCCAATTCTGTATCATTAAGACACATATAAATTCTTACCAATCAATTTCACAATCATCTTCTTCATCATAATCTTCTTCGTCATCAAATTGCATTGTTGGAATTTCTATGTATGAATCATCGTATTCATAACTAAATAAGGCTTTCTCGTGGTCATATTCGAATTTAAGTGACTTTTTTACGAAAATTAGCTTACCCAGTCTATTTAATATTCCATCTTTATTTGCATCAGGATTGGCATATTTCATATTTACAACACCGAGAATCCCTGCATCAACACAGAATTCGTGACCTGATATATTATCTTTATAAGTTCCGTCTCCATATGCTGTAGAACCTACTGCGAAATAACCATAATCACCATCATCGTAGTTATTATCATTTCCCCATTTATCATACAAGTCGTCTCTTAATGCATAACATGGATCACCAATGAAGTATAATCCTGGTTTGAATTCTGCCTTAAATGATTTGTGTACAATTTGTTTCATAGTTTAGTCTCCTTTGTTTTATCTACACTGACATTAATCACTCTCATTAGTCTGGAAGTGAAGTCAATGCAGATATTTCGTATCATTCAGACACATAGATTAAAGGATACGTTCTATATACCAATTTGAATTTTGTAAATTATTGAAATTCCAACGTAGATTATGATAAAAGTCTATTTCAAAATTATTGTTTGATTTTACAAATGGTGGAAAAAAATTCTTTTTATTTTCTTGTATTTCTAAATTATTTATAGCCGTTCTTATTTCAGAATTAAACTTCTTTTTAAATTCTGATAGGCTTAATTCTAACTTTTCACGAGTTCTTTTGTTTTTTACAATAATTCGTTGTTCCATATTTGAATCCTAGTCCTTTACTACTCTTGTGTCTATTACCCAATTGTTTATTTTGAATAATGTCCAGTGTATAAAAGGGGCTGATTGCCCCTTATAAATAATTTCTAAATGTTTCTCTAAAATCTTCTGCCATTTTTATGTGGGATTTTATAGTTTCATTGAGATTGCTTGTATCGGTTATGTCATAATGCAGAACCTGTCTAATTCTTGAAGATTTTTTACCTTCTAAATCCTGCCAATCTAAGAATCCTAATTTTGTTTCAATTTCATCTTTTGATTTAAGCAGATTATTGAATATGTCTTTGTCGTTGTTAATAAATAGTTCAGTTGCAACATATTTATCTTTAGTGTTTACGGTTTGCATTATCTGCACACCTTTTTTACCGATTGAAATATATTGATAATGCTGTGGAGCAGGATTGATTTGCATTTCGCTTTGTAATTCGTCACAGATTTCAAAGTATCTATCCCAATATTCTTTTTGTATTTGTTTAGCAGGCGTGTTATTATTTCTAACTTGTTTTGTTGGGATTTCAGGTTTTAAAATAGGTTTAAATTCTATTTTATCCCCGTTCAAAACAGTTTTAATTACAAAAAGTCCACAATAATTTTGATTAAAACAATGATTTAATGTTTTAGCGATATTAATTAAATCTTCTTTCTCGTTCACGATAAACCAAAATATATAGGCTTTTTGATTTCCTCTTAATTCCCCAACTGCCTCTATTAAACCATCTGCATTTTGAGTTAATTGGGGGCAAATAATGTGTAAGCCTCGATTTGGATAATCCTTAAGTAATTCAGTAATTACATCATCTTTGTGTTTTTCAATGTAATTGCTGAAGTTTTGTCTGCTTTTTAAAACTTCTTGTGCTGTGATTGCTTCTGTCATATTGATCTCCTTTATTTTTACAACCACATTAATCACTCTGAATACGAAGAATTGGAAGTCGTTTCTTCAAATTCCGTATCATTTAGACACAATTAAGAATCGCTCATATCAATGCTATATGGGCTGATTTCTTTTAAGTTATTTAATTTCGCTATTCCATGTGGAACAACACTATATCCACCTTTTGGAGATTTTACTATACTTGGGTGGTCTCTATATGCTGTACTAACCAAATTCTCTCTTGCTTGATCGTAGGCTTTTCTTGCATTTTGAGGGCTCTTATATACGGTTCTTACACCATTTTCACCCTTGTATTGGTATGTCCTTGGAATATCTTGTACTTTTTTACTTGCTAACTTTGAAGCTTCTGTTTTAAATTTTTTAGACTGTGCTTTTGCTTCATCGGCTTTTGCCTGTGCCTCTTTTGCGTATTGTGTATATTTTTCCGCCAATTCTTTTTTACCGGCTTGTTTATACTTTCTCGCAATAGCTTGTTCAGAGGCAGCTCTTCTTGAGAATTCGTAGGCATCATCATCGTATTTATATGATTTATTTAACAAGTAATTTAATTCGTTCTCAGTTTTAGCATTAATTGATTTACTTGCTCCGCCTCCGCCTCTGCTACCGCCTGAGCCACGTCCTCCCATATATTAATCTCCTTTCATTTTCGGAATATCTACACCAATCCAGTTCTTCTCTTCTTGCGACCAAGAAAGTTTCCTTCCTGATTTTTTGGCTAATCGATTAACTACTTTATCGATTTGAGCACGACTTGATTTGTGCAGGACTTGCCAATCATAATCTTCCTCTCCTCTTGCATCAGAAGGATTTTTCCATTTTCCGAGGCTACGAACTGATACGTTTATAAAGTCTCCGTAATCTTCAACCCTAAAGTCGCTACGTCTAATGTATCCATCAGTTGAAACTTTACTTATTAATTCATCTTTCAAATTAGAAACTGTGCTATCCATAGACATTTTGGCTTTTGGAGTTCTTGGTTTCTTTTCAGGTTTTACACCATTTTTGAGATTTTCTGCACGTTTAGCACGAGCTTTAGCAAGAGCATCAAGACGTTTTTGCTTTAAATCTGCGGCTTTTTTAGCATCAAGTTCATCTATTCGTTTTCTTATTGCTTCCATCTCTCGAACTCGTTGGTCTATACTATAAGCAGGATTCCCTGAAATACTGTTATACAACCTTATAAGTTCGTTTTTATCGGTAATACCTTCCCCGATATTTTTAGGGGCTTTTGAAGCAGCACCTCCGCCGCCTTTTCCGCCTCCTGAACCACGTCCTCCCATTTTTACCTACCTTTCTTTTCAAATTTATTCATGTATGGTTCAAACCACTTGAGGTTTTTATACCCCTCAAGTTCGGTCAGTTTGTTTCCATAAATCAAAATCTGCTTTGGTTCAATTTGTTTTATCATTTCTTTAAAACCTTGCATAAACAGTCTTTTAGCTTCTTCTGAATTAAGTACCCCAACAGTGCCGACTGCAACGATTGAACCCTTTGGAACACCTAAAAATGCATATTTATAACTGGATTCATCTGACCAACTAATTGATGGAATAACCTTAATTCCAAGCATTTGCCAGTAACGAGCACACCAACGATTCCTGTAAACCTGCCAAATTTG
>CALUYU010000077.1 GCA_944325075.1 Candidatus Gastranaerophilales bacterium | reverse complement strand
TTTTAGAGCAATCAGTATTCACTTCATCACCGGATAGGTCATAACCATGTGCCATAACGCCCTTCTTAGTCACAATAGAATAAAAATAATCTTTCCCTAATTGATTAGGACGGTTAGAGCCATTTATATCTATAAAAATTAATAACAAATCATTTCCGGGATCAATAATATTCCCGTCATCATCCATCGTAGGACCACCACCGACTGAAATTGCCAAGACAACTCCGTCTGTAGTAATAAAAGTCTTCCTTAATGTCGGACTAACTATAGTTGCCGTTTCTTTCTGCCCGTTCGCGCATATAAATGGGTGTGGTGAGGTATATCCGCATTCTTGATAGGTATTACACATCTTAGCTATCTTAAAATACGGTTTCCAGTATTTTTCAAAATACGGTTCAGAATTACTATGATCCACATCCCAATACTCAAACTCGCCATTTTCTACTTCTGAAAGCTTAAATGCTTGATTTAATACAGTATAAACCTTCTGTAATTTTGAGATTGTTTCCTGCTTCTGGTAATTTGCAATCAGGGTTGGCAGCGTCATAGCGGCAACTACTCCGATTATGCCTAGGGTTATTAGAACCTCTGCCAGTGTAAATGCAATTTTACGAGGCGAATGGGGCCTGAGGCCCTGCATTACAATGCTCCGCCGGCGGGATAAAACGGAAATCAAAGTAGGTTGGGCTTTCAGCCCAACATTAGTTTTTTTAGTGCAAATAGCCAAACATTTTTGTCGGTGGCTAGATCCTGAAACGAGTTCAGGATGACATGAAAAATTATTTATAGACCGTTTTCCAATGCAGCCCACACAGTTAAATGTAGGTTGGGGGTTCACCCCAACATAATATTTATTTATAGATGATATAGAAAACTTTGTTTTGAAGAAATATTTCAAGAAAACTAATTTCGGCGTTTTCCCTTGTCTCCCTTGAGGTTCCTTACCCCCCCCCCGTATGCCGCACTATACTTGACTTTTTCATATATCTACCTCCTTTTTCTTTTATTATATACTATTTCTTATATTTTTCAAGTCCCATTTTGAAATTTTAGTCTCACGAAACATAATGCTTTCTTTTTGCTTCCTTTTTCTCTCTTGGATTATTCGGGGTGTCAGAAAACTGGACGTTTCCTGACACCTTACGGGTTCACTTTGTTCACCCTACCGAAAATCCGCTTTTAGCTAAAGAAAAAGGAAGTTGGGGTAGAAACCCCAACCTACTTTATTTAACAAAATCTGCTTTCTGTTAAAGTGCCTGAGGCACTGCATTACAATGCTCCACCGGCGGAGTGATACGGGAATCGAAGTAGGGTGGGCTTTCAGCCCAACATTTGTTTTTTGTGTGCAGTTGGCTGAACATTTTTGTTGGTGGTCAGATCCTGAAACAAGTTCAGGATGACATTTACACCTTACGGGTTCACTTTGTTCACCCTACCGAAAATCCGCTTTTAGCTAAAAAAAAAGTAGGTTGGGGTTTCTACCCCAACCTACTTTATCTACACTGCGCTCATTTCATTCGCACACATTCGCCTTATTGTTCTAAGTTATCTGGCAGTTAAAGAATCTCTAACTATCTATAACATAAAAAGAGGTTTTAATATTAAAACCTCTTTTTATCCATCTATATGCCACTCAAAACCTAAACTTTTCTTTTACGAGCCGCTTCAGATTTACGTTTTCTTCTAACGCTTGGCTTTTCATATCTTTCACGCTTTTTAACTTCAGAAAGGATACCAGCTTTTTGTATCTTTTTCTTAAAACGTCTTAAAGCTATTTCGATACTTTCGTTTTCGCCGACTTTTACTTCTGCCATTTATATTTTCACCACCTTTATTATCTTGTATTGGTCTCTGTAGTAATATTCTACACCAAAACAAAACAAATTTCAAGATGTATTATTTCTTTTGGGAAATATAGTCCGCCAAAAATGTTTTTACTAAAGTCTAAAACAAAATTCATCTTCTTTAATAGACATACAATCCAAGACATTGTTAAAAAACTTTTCAAGCGCCAAATCTACAACATTTGACTCAATTTCAGCTCTTTCATCTTCTGATAAAAAATTCAAACTTAGTTCGTTACTTGTCATAATCAACTCCCGATACTATCAACAATTTCATTTACGGCACAACCATCATAAACCTTTAAGTCTTTAACAAATTTGTTACAAAATTTAGCATAATGAGAAAATTAAACAACTTTAAAGTACAATATATAAAAAGCTGGTTTTAAGGAAGTGTAAATTTATGATGACAAGTTTTGATTTAACAAACTATAACTATTATTCTAGCAGAAGTGATATGGAAGTTATTTCCAACATAGTTGATGCATTAAAAAAAATCTTAGAGGAAGATAAAAAACAAGTACAGCCTTTATTTTTAAAAATATCAGATAATTTAATATTAAATATTGCACGCATGGTTGTACAGGAAAAGAAAAAAACATTCCTTATTGGTATAACCGGCGAAAGTGCTTCAGGCAAAACAGTTTTTGTTGATAATACCATTAAAGCATGCGTAAAAGGCAAAAAGGAAGGTATATATACCGTCATACGCTGTGATGATTACTATAAAGATACATCAAAAGAGCTAAAAGAGGCCGGAAGTTATGAAGAGTTATTTAAAACAGGTTTTAGTTTTGACACCCCGGATGTAATAGATCTTGAGTTGATGAAAAATCATTTAATTCACTTAAAACAAGGGAAAACAATAACATCACCTAAATATGATTTTGTAACTTGTGAATCGCATCCGAACGGGGATCTCAAAAAACCTGCTAAAGTTGTTTTAACAGAAGGTTTATATGTTTTAAATGAAGGTGTAAGAGATATTATGGACGTGAAAGTTTATGTCTATACACCGCTAGAAGTAATAAAAGACAGATGGTATAAAAGGGCTATTAGCCGTGGAAAAACCGGAGCAGCAGCAGATCTTCAATTCAAAGATGTTAACGCTACCGCACAAAAATACATCAGACCGACTTATGAAATAGCCGACGCAGTAATTAACGGAATGGTTTCACAAGAATATATCCAAGAAATTACAGATAATATCTTTAACGCATTACACGATATTGAATATTAGATAAGGAGAATAAAATAATGCTAAAACTCAATCACAGAGCGAATTTTACTGAAGGGGGGGGGGGCTAACCTTTGCCTAAAACCGTTGTCCCATGGCCATTACGGCAAATTCTTTGTGTCGGGACTCGATATAGACACGTTTTTGAATATTTTAAGGGGCCGGAGGCACGACAATATTACGCGTCGCTTTAAGAAATTTTGTTGGGCCCACAACCAACAAAAAAGTAGTACGGAATGCATTGAAAAATGTTCTATAAATAATTTTCCTTGTCATCCTGAACTTGGTTCAGGATCTTACCGCCGACAAAAATTTTCGACCATCTGCACTCAAAAATCTAATGTTGGGCTGAAAGCCCAACCTACATCTACTGCCTTTACATTAGCAGGAGTTTTTTCACCGTACTACTACTCGCCTCGTAAAGTCGCGTTCACCCTGGCCGAGGTTTTAATAACCTTAGGTATAATCGGCGTTGTTGCTGCTATGACCCTGCCGACTCTTATCAATAATTACCAGGATAAAATGACTGTTACAAAGTTAAAACGGGCAAATAGTGTTTTAAACCAGGCCTTTATGCTTGCGGTAGAAAAATACGGATATATTAATGACTGGTGTGATGCAACAACAGAAAATGGGATGCTCATAAATACAGAGTCTTGTTCGAAACTCGTTGCTGACAGAATAGCTGAATTCTTACCAGTTGTTAAACGGTGTAAATCTAATGCCGGTAATGCAAATAAACCGTGTTTTGAAATTTATTATACTGGAACAAATAATCAAAAAACTTATTTTGGAGGAAGAACAACGCTTGAAACAAGTATTCTCACTCAAGATGGCATTGCCTATAGGTTTACAGCCGATACAAATCGGGAACATGGATCAATTTGGTGCAACAGAACCAAAAAAGAAGCATTTCGAGGGAATCCATCATATTATTATTTCACATGCGGTTATATCGACGTTGACCTGAATGCAGCATCAAAACCTAATAAAGCGGGAAAGGACTTATTTGGGTTTTATATATTTAAGGATGGAATAATTCCTAAAGGAACTCCGGAACAAAATATTTGGGTTGATGATTTTAGTCTGGATTGTCTTGGTAAGAATGTGGATAATCTTACCGGCAAAACTTGCACAGCATGGGTACTATATAATGAAAACTTAGATTATTTGAAATGTCCTGATAAACTAAGCTGGAGTGGACAACACAACTGTAAGGGCAAGTAAATATTGAAACTCTTACCTTAATATGATATAATTAGAATATAACATATTAAGGAGGATTAATTATGCTAAAACTCAATCATAGAGTGAATTTCACTGAGGGGGGGGGGGCTGACCCTTACCTAAAACCGTTGACCCATGGCCATTACGGCAAATTGTTCGTGTCGGGACTCGATATAGACACGTTTTTGAATATTTTAAGGGGCCGGAAGCACGACAATATTACGCGTCGCTTTAAGAAATTTTGTTGGGCCCCCAACCAACAAAAAATTAGTACGGGATGCATTGAAAAATGTTCTATAAATAATTTTCCTTGTCATCCTGAACTTGGTTCAGGATCTTACCGCCGACAAAAAATTTCGACCATCCGCACTCAAAAATCTAATGTTGGGCTGAAAGCCCAACCTACATCTACTGCCTTTACATTAGCAGAAGTTTTTTTACCATACTACTACTCGCCTCGTAAAGCCGCTTTTACTCTGGCCGAGGTTTTAATAACCTTAGGGATAATCGGCGTTGTTGCTGCTATGACCCTGCCGACACTCATAAATCAAACCCAAGGGAAAGAACTTGAAGTAAGACTGAAACGAGCATACACAATCATCCAATCAGCCCTTAATCAGATGAATTATGAACAAGGATACCTTGCTACCGGTAAAGTCTATTCAACAAAAACATTTATGCCGGTTTTTTCTCAATACCTAAAAACAATGAAGAACTGCGGGGCTACCGGATGTGAGTCAAGTTCGGCAGTTAATGAAGATACCGGAGAATTAGAGTATAATCGCTCCGAAACCTATAGAACCTATAATAATAAACCGATGGCCACAACATTATTTGATGACGGGCAATTTGTTACAGTAGATGGAATGCTTTTTATGATTGAAAATGAAACCGATACCCCTGAAGATAATTCTTTATTCATATCTGTTGATGTAAACGGTCAACAAAATAAACCAAACAAATGGGGACATGATTTATTTACATTTGAAATCCTTTTAAACGGGAAATTACTGCCGATGGGTGCAAAGGGAACAACTTATGAAAATCAACATTGTTCTACAACCAATAATGGCAGTATCAATGGCATTGGCTGCACATATAAAGCGCTTACTGAAAAAGACTACTTTAAAAATCTTCCCAAATAACCGATAAGATTGCAAAAAAGAAAGCGCGGACTTTTTCCGCGCTTTCTTGGGTATTTAGTAATGTCTAATTCTACAGCCGCAATCCGGAGTGATTTCTTCCACAAATGCTTTCTGACAAGTCGGACACTGCATAGGTACAACCTTAACCTGAGCGCATCTGTCACATTTTTCTACCCGTTTGCAAGGGTTACAATTTCTAAAACCGGTAAACGGATTTAAACTGAACTTGGTGTAGTTTGGCCCAATTCCAAGATAAGGAAGCGGGTTTAAATCAGAAATCTGCCAGGCAAACGCGCCCTGGGCCGGAATTGCCAGAAATGCCGCAACACCTAAATACATAAGAAATTTTTTCATACTTTATTCTCCTTAATTCTATGAGCCATACCTGACTCTGGTTCCATTTTAAACTTTTGAAAAAATATTACCTTCTCCAAATGTTTATAAGAATTAATATATTGGAGTAAGCTGTTAGAGTGATTATTTTCATGATAAAATCGGGATGTAACAATTAATAAAAGGATGTGCACTAATGCCAAAAGTATATATAGAAACAATGGGATGCCAGATGAATAAATCTGATACTGAAAAAATGCTTGGTATGCTTAGCCATTTAGGATATGAAGAAACTAGTGCTCCCAAAGAAGCTGATCTTTTGATGGTAAATACATGCTCAATACGCCAGCTTAGCGAAGATAAAGCCTTCAGTCTCATCGGAACATGGGGAAAATGGAAAAAAGAATCAAAACCAAATATAAAAATCGGACTTTGCGGCTGTGTTGCCCAGCAAAAAGCTAGTGAAGTATTCAAAAGAGCCCACTATGTTGATTTTGTACTTGGCACGCATAAAATTTATTCGCTGCCTGATATTATAAAAAGAGTTAACAATGGTGAAAGAGTTTGCGAATGCACTGAAACTAATCAAACAGAAGATGATAAAGCAAAAGAATATGAAATTAAACGTGCAAAATCAATTAATGCTTGGATTTCAATAACAGAAGGATGTAACAACTTCTGTACATATTGTATTGTTCCTTATACAAGAGGGCGTGAGCGCTCCAGGCAACCCGATATTATCCTTAAAGAAGCCAAAGATGCCCTGAGTCAGGGATTTAAAGAAATCACTCTTCTTGGTCAAAATGTAGACAGCTATGGGAAAGATTTTAAAGATAAGAATTACCGGCTTGCTGATCTTTTAAAAGATTTAAACGAGCTTGAAGGGAAGTTCCGAATCCGTTTTGTAACATCTTATCCTACAGATATTACAGACGAACTTATTAAAACAGCAGTTGAACTTGATAAAGTTTGTGAATACTTTCATATCCCGATGCAATCAGGGAATACAGAAGTTCTAAAGAAAATGAACCGACGATATGATAGAGAAACTTACGGGAAAATTGTAAAAAAAATACGCTCATTAGTTCCGGATGTTACAATAACAAGTGATTTTATTGCCGGATTTCCGGGCGAAACAGAAGAACAATTTCAAGATACATTAAGTGCAATTGATGAATTTGAGCTTGATTATTCAAACACTGCTGCATACTCGCCGCGTGAAAAGACAGTTGCAGCAAAGTGGGTTGATAAATATATCCCGGAAGACGTGAAAACTGAAAGACTTGCCAGATTAAACGAAAAAGTCAGAGAAAATTGCCTAAAATCAAACAAAAAATATGTAGGAAAAATAATGGAAGTACTTATTGAAAGTTTTGAAAACCATAAAGGACAAAATATTATAACCGGCAGGACAAGAAATAATAAAATAGTTCATATTCCTTGTGACACTGACAAAACAGGAGAATTTCTAAATACAAAAATTACAGGCTGCAAAACCTGGTACCTGCAAGGAGAAATAGTTTTACAGCAAAGAGTTGAAAATCATTAAAAAAAATGTTATAATTATTATGTATATAATTATTATTTATTAACACAGGAGGGTAAAATAATGCTAAAATTCAATCATAGTGCGGATTTCCCTAATAGGGGGGGGGGCTAGACTACACCTAAAACCGTTGTCCCATGGCCATTACGGCAAATTGTTCGTGTCGGGACAGCGATATAAGCACTTTTTTGAAAATAATATAAGTCGGGGAAAAAATTCTGACTACATCTACAAAATAGATAAATTGACAAAATCAAACTATTATCATCCTGAACTCGCTGCTCCTTTTGTTACCCATGTAAAGGAGGATTACAAGGGAGGGGGGTCGCAGAGTATTTCTGTATCTTGCCACCTGCAAGAATATACTGATTTCAATATCGATAAATCTAATGTTGGGGTGGAAACCCCAACCTACTTTAACTTTTCAAGAAATGTTGAACAAGTATGCCCAACCTACAATAATATTTTGTTGAATACCAAGGAGCGCAGCATAATAGGGCAGTGCCTCAGGCAATACTCGCCTC
>CALUYU010000076.1 GCA_944325075.1 Candidatus Gastranaerophilales bacterium | reverse complement strand
TTGAAGAAAGGTATTTTTGACAAAAACCCTTGTCTCCCTTGAGGTTCGTTACCCCCCCCCCCCCGTATGCCGCACTATACTTGACTTTTCCATGTGTTTACCTCCTTTTTCTTTTATTATACATTATTTTTTCATATTTGCAAGTAGCTGTTTTTAATTTACGTCTCTCGACTCGTAGTGCTTTCTTTTTGCTTACTTTTTCTCTCTTGGATTATTCGGGGTGTCAGAAAACTCTACGTTTCCTGACACCTCACGGGTTCACTTTGTTCACCCTACCGAAAATCTGCTTTCTGCTAAAGAAAAAGGTAAGTTTGCAAGTTCTTAATTATAATTAAGAAACTAATATTCCGACGAATTATGTTAATTTTTATTAAAAAATAGCAAAAATAAATTTTAGAAGTTTTAAGAAAGTTATAGTCAAAGCATTAAAAAGGAGTACTACGTAAATGAAAATTGATTTTATTACTCAGGCAGCCGGGAAACTACCCACCGGCAAAAAGCTTGTAAATAGGACATTCCAGCCAGGGGGGGGGGGGGCTTTTAAAGCAATATACTAAAAAAATCTTGGCAATGACTTTCCCAAAACAAGATTTAAATTTGGGACTGGAGCCATCCGTTCTTACTGTCGTTCCCGATGGTAAAAATGTAAAATATATAATGGACTATAACAATATTGAGTTTAAAGAAGAGGATGTAGATTTATATTTATGCAGCGTATATATTACGGGGATGAAGGATTTTATTAAATTTGCAAAACAGCATCCCAAATCAAAAATTATCGTTGGCGGTTATGAACCGACAATGAATCCCGGAGACTTTACCGAACACGCCGGAAAGATTATAACCGGCCCATGTGACTCATTTTGGGAAACAATGGAGCAAAACGGACAAATTGTAAAAGGGATTACTCTTAATAAAAGAATACCCCGTTATGATTTATACGATATAAAACTCAATCAGCAAATAATCCCTGATAAAAAACCTGAAGATATTGTCACATCAATAAATACTTCTTCCGGTTGTCCCAATAAGTGTGATTTCTGCTGCAGCCCAATTATGAGTAATCATATTATAAGCAAACCGCTTGAATTGGTAAAAAAAGAAATAGAATATTTAAAACAGCACCATCCAAAGTTTATATTTATAAGAGATGAAAATTTCCCATTGCAAAAGGATTGGAAAGCAAAACTTCAGGAAATTAGCAAACTTGACGCTAAAACATATCTATTTGCCTCTGCAAACCTTATGAGTGAAGATACCATCAAATTTATGAAAGATAATAATGTTTATATGACTTGCCTTGGGCTGGAGGACATTACTGTTGAGTATGGAAAAAATAAAAAGCTTGATGACGTTTGTGAAAAACTTTGGAAGCACGGCATTTTCAAATATCTTTCATTTATTGTTGATCCGCTAAAGGTTAATACAAATGAAAAATCCGCTGTTTTTTATGACATGTTAATTGATAGATTTAATAATTTAAAACCCGAAATGGTTTGTGGCAATTTTTTAATGCCATTTAAAGGTACAAAATTATGGAATAAATATAAACATTTAGTTTCAGAAGAAGACTTTTCACAATACAATTCAAAATCCGCATTCCTTGAAAAAAATCCCGAAAGAAGGTTAATAGATGAATTTAATATGTTTAAGTACCAATGGAATTATTATAACTCTGATACTTATAAAGGAATACGTAATTTTAAAACAAATGACACTTTATACCTAAGATTTCTGGAACTAAAAGAAATGTTTGCACAAAAAATCTCTGAGGCAATAAAGAAAAATCCTCAGTCCGAAAATTTAAAAGCTCTAAAACTAGATTAGAAACCGGTGAAAGGAATATCAAATTATGATTAAAACTAACGAAATAAAATTTATCAGCAACAATAAACAAAAAACTAATTTAAAGATAAAGGATAATAAAATAAACTTTACTGGCATCCCTAACAGTATGGCAGATAATATTCTTAAAGCATCATCAGAAGGTATAAGGCATACAATAGAAGAAATGGATAAAATAAAAAAACTTGTTATTATAAACGGAAGCCCTCGATCAGATAAGATTAGCAATACATATAAAGCTCTTATGGCAGAAAAGGAATACTACAAAACTAAATATCCTGAAATGGAAACCACTTATTTTAAACTCCCTCGTGATATGAATGGCTGCTATAATTGTAAAACGTGTATTCCTCTCTGCGTACAAAAGGGCGATAACTTCAAAGACATCGTAAATTCGATGGCTGATGCAACCGATGTTATGATAGGTAGTCCGGTATATTTAGATATGCCAACACCTCAAACAGTAGCATTCCTGACCAGGCTTAATTCTATGGCCGAAAATACAGACAGAAAATTTTTTGCAAATAAAGCAATACATCTTGTTAGTACAGCATTTTGCAGTGGCACAAAAACATGTATACATGCAATGATGGGCGCTTGTGAAATGTTAGGCTTTACTATTAAAGGAAGAAGTACAAGAGAATACATTGTAAAATGGAGTGATAAAAAACTAAGGGGAGGCTTGTCGAAAAATGATTCCATATGGCTTGAGTAGTCGCCCATCTTCCAAAAAATAATTTGCAATAGTCAGCGGCAATGTCAACAAATAACCCTCGATTGACTTTTACTAATGTAAATCTATATTGCTTTAGCCCCGTGCCGGCCATTCTTCCCAAAATATAGTATTCATAATGTTATATTTTCAAAACAAAAAGGAGCTGAAATTTTTCAACTCCTTTTTTATTTTATCGGTTATTTTTAATTAGAAATTCAAGCCAGCTTCACGTGCAGCGTCGGCCAACGCTTGAACTCTACCGTGGTACAAGAAACCGCCTCTATCAAAGACAACATCTTTAACACCAGCCTTAAGAGCCTTTTTAGCAACAGCTTCACCAACAACCTTTGCAGAATCAATATTTCCGCCGTGAGGAAGCTTTTCCTTCAAATCTTTGTCAATTGAAGAAGCTGATGCCAAAGTTACATGATTTACATCATCAATAACTTGAGCGTAAATATGTTTTGTACTTCTATATACAGCCAATCTAGGGCATTCCGGAGTTCCTGAAATTTTAACCCTGATTGTTTGGTGTCTTTTTTGTACCTGATTTTTTCTAACTTTTCTTTTAATCATTTTTGATCCTTTCATTACTTGTTTTAACGGGCTCATCGCCCTCCACATGCAATATAATTTAAGCAATTGTATCAAGATTTAAATAAACCTTGGTTTTGTCAATATACTGATCAGCCAATCGACGGTCTACTACTGACAACGCATCATAAGTTTGCATTGGATTATCAATATTTGTCAAAAGTAAAATATCCGTAGTTGACTGATTAGAATTTTGCGGTTCAATACCTTTTCTCAGCAGAGTATCCATATAAATATAATTATTATCTTTTATATGCTTATTTAATAAATCACGTTTTTCTTTAATCTTACTATCCGGGCAAGACTTTGGAAACTTTATTAAATAAAACCCGCTGAAAGAAATTTTATTAACCATTATTTCTTACCAGCTTTACCAGCTTTACGTCTAATGTGTTCGCCTTCATATCTAACACCTTTGCCTTTGTAAACTTCAGGAGGGCGTTTTGATCTGATGAAAGCTGCAACATCACCAACAGTCTGCTTGTTAGAACCTTTAACACTAATTTTAGTGTTAGCTTCAACAGAAATAGTAATTCCTGCCGGCGGCTCAACAATAACCGGATGAGAATAACCTAATGATAAGTTAAGATTTTTCCCTTCCATGTTAGCACGATAACCAACACCTTGAATTTCCAGTTTCTTTTCAAAACCTTCTTTAACACCATGAACGGCGTTAGCAACAAGGGTTCTTGATAAACCGTACAATGCATCGGTTTCTCTGGTATCGCCAACTTTAGACAAGATAATATGGTTATCTTCAATTTTAACTGCAATTTCAGGACGAACGTTTACAGATTCTTCGCCAAGAGGGCCTTTAGCTGTAACAAGCTGTCCGTCTATTTTTACTTCGACTCCCTGAGGGATTTCGATAGGTTTCTTTCCTATACGTGACATTTCTTTTCTCCTTTTGGTATATCTTCCACTTTATCCGGACTTTTCTACCAATTATGCCCGGAATTTTTAGCTAACTGACAAATATTAGTAAATATAGCAGAGAACTTCACCGCCGATATTTTCTTTACGAGCTTTTCTGTCAGTCAGCAAACCTTTGCTTGTTGAAACAATTGCAACACCTAAACCGCCCAATACTTTTGGTAAGTTTTTAGCTTTGCAATAGCTTCTTAAACCAGGTCTTGAAATTCTTTCCAACTTAGAAATTACCGGTCTCTTTCTTTCGTCATATTTTAAAGTTATTACAATAACTTTAAACTTTCCTGATTCTTTAACTTCATAATCAGTAATAAAGCCTTCAGATTTCAACAGTTTAGCCAATTCAACTTTTAATTTTGAAGAAGGGATTTCAACTGTTTCATGAGAAACCATATTGGCATTTCTAATTCTTGTTAGCATATCTGCTATAGGATCTGTCATTGACATAATTTAATACCTCCGGACTTACCTGCACAGTTCACAGGCAGTATCCTGATTAACTATCACACCGCTTACCGGGCTAATTTTGCCTTCATTTTTGGAGTTTTACCCAAAATCCCTCAATAATAGCGGGAATGGGATTATTCTAAGAATCGCTCCAATTCAGACGTTTCCCGGCAGTTCGAAACTGTAAACATAAATTAACACTAACAAAAAAAAAATACAAGTATTTCTTAATAAAAATTTAATTGAAAAAGCACTTTCTGATTAAAAGCCTATCAGAAAGTGCCATTCCGAACGTTACACATCTTTTTTTTAATTTTTTCCTAAATCTTTGAAAGCAGTATTACCTTGCGCCCAAATGGAAGGTTGAGAGAGAGATATATCCTCACCTCTCATAAATTTTTCAAATGTATAATTATTCGTATCATATTTTTGCCGTAATGCATCCAGTTCAGCCTTTTCTTCCTTATTCAAAGATGTCTTATTTTTAAGTTCTTCCATACGTTTTAGATCTTTTTGTCTTACTTCTTCTCTGGAGTTTCCACCATGAAGTGGACCATTCAAATTATTTAAAGATATTGGCATATTAACCTCTTTCTTAATTTTTTGTGTACCTCTTGTAAAGAAATTTCTTACATTAATAAAAAAAAAAAACATATTAAGAAATTGCCTAAAAAAATTTAAAACGTAACATTTATTTACAATAGGAATTTAGACAGTATATACAAATATAATTACAAAATAGTTCTGGAATAGATATAAAGAATTTTGTTTTTTATACAATCCCCACAAAACAAAAAAGACCGATAGCAAATCGGCCTTTTCTGTTATTAGTTGATTATTCGTTAATTTTAATATTAAAACTAGACAGAATATTCCGTCATCATATTTACATCATACCGGACATAGCAAAGTTTTACCTCGCCTTAAACCGATACGATTAAGCTGATTACCAGCTGGCTTTTGTAACACCAGGCAACAAGCCTTCGTGTGCCATTTTACGTAGACAAATTCTGCAAAGACCAAAGTCTCTGTGGTAACCGTGAGGTCTTCCGCAAATAGAGCATCTGTTATGCAATCTTACTTTCGGATATTTACCTGCAGCTACCAGGGCTTCTCTTTTTAATTCTTTGTCTATCATCGCTTTTTTAGCCATGAATTATCTCCTTTTAAATTTATGTTATTCTTATATTTTGTTTAGTTACGGGACATCCCTATAATCTTATACGAAAGGGAGCCCGTATCACCGGATTATTATTTGTTCATCCCTTTGAAAGGCATTCCTAATAATCTCAACAATTCTCTTGCTTCATCATCAGTTTCAGCTGTAGTAATTATTGAAACATTCATACCCTTTACAAGATCAACTTCTTCATATGTAATTTCAGGGAATAATGCCTGTTCTTTTAAACCTAATGTATAATTACCACGGCCATCAAAAGACTTTGCACTGATACCTCTGAAGTCACGAATACGAGGGAATACAACACAGATTAACTTTTGCAAGAAATCATACATTCTCTCGCCTCTGAGTGTTGCCATAGCACCAACCGGCATACCTTCTCTTAATTTGTATGATGCAATTGATTTTTTTGCTTTAGTAACAACACATTTTTGTCCGGCAATCTTTGTTAATTGAGCTTCAATAGATTCAGCTATTTTAGAATTGTGAGATGCTTCACCTACACCCATATTAATAACTATTTTATGAAGTTTAGGGATTTGCATATCATTCTTATAACCGAATTTTTCTTTCAACGCTTTTTTAACTTCATTGTCATATTTTGATTTTAAATTTTCAGTTTTTGTCATTTTCGTATTTCCTTAATTCTCAAGATGTATATGTCTATTCTATCACAACAAACCTTACACATCCAACTGTTCACCACATTTTTTACAAACACGAACTTTTTTGCCGTCAACGACTGCGTGTTTGATCCTTGTCGGTTTTTCGCAAGCCGGACATACAACCATAACATTAGAAGAATCTAACGGAGCTTCAAGTTTAACTAAACCGCCTTGAATGCCCATCATTGGTTGAGGCTTTTGAGCCTTTGTCACCATGTTTGCGCCTTCAACAATAACTGCTGACTCAGCCGGAATTGTTTTTTTAATATTTCCGATCTTTCCTTTATCTTTGCCTGCTGTTACGATAACTCTGTCACCGGTTTTTACATGCAAGCTTTTTTTCTTATTATCTGTCATTTTTTTATCCTTTATCTTTTTTTTATTTTTTCTTGAACTTTAATCGACCTTTTGTTTTGTTCTGGCTTGGATTATTGCTCTATTGTACAAGGCCGGACTTTTATATACTTTCTTGGCCTGTCGTTTTTTAATTGTCTAGGACTATACAACCTGATAAATTTTTGTTGTAAATCCACACCAGCTTGCTTTTACTAGATTACTTCCGGTGCGAGAGAAACGATTTTCATATAACCTTTGTCTCTCAATTCACGGGCTACCGGTCCGAATACACGAGTTCCGCGAGGGTTTCCGTCTTTATTAATTATTACAGCTGCATTTTCGTCAAATCTGATTACTGATCCGTCATTACGTTTGATATCTGCTTTTGTTCTTACGACAACGGCTCTTACAACTTCAGATTTTTTTACAGTCTGATTAGGAGCTGCAACCTTTACTGCTGCAACAATTTCATCACCAACAGCTGCAAATTTTTTGTTTGAACTGCCCATAACACGGATACATAACAATTGTTTAGCACCTGTATTATCTGCAACTTCAAGTCTTGTTTCTTGTTGTATCATTGTTCTTTTCCTTTTTCTTAACTAACTTTCGACCTCTCATTACTCTCAGGTAATGTTGTCTGTTTTTGTTGTAAAAATTATTAACGAGCTTTTTCTACAACTTCAAGCAAAGTCCAGCGTTTGTCACCTGAAATAGGACGTGATTCAATAATTCTTACAACATCGCCTTCTGTGCAAACATTGTTCTCATCATGAGCTTTGTAGTTTTTATTAGACTCTATAATTTTTTTGTATTTTGGATGTGGTTCATAGTCAGCAACTTTTACGACAATTGTCTTGTCCATCTTGCTGCTAATTACTGTTCCTTGTTTTACTTTCTTAGGCATTTTATTCTCCTTGGTTTATCACGGGAGGGAAAGCATATTTTCTGATTCTACAAAACAAATTATATAACTTACTTCCCGCTTAATGACTGCTGTCTCAATATTTTTTTATATATTAACCGGCAGTTTTATTTTTTTCTGTTATAACTGTTTTAGCTTGAGCTATTAAGCGCTTTGTTTTAGACACAAGAGCTGTGTTTTCTAAACCTTGAGTAGACATTTTCATTCTGCAATCAAGCAATTCTTTTTTCCAGTCAAGGATAGCACTTTGTAACTCTTCTACTGATTTTTCGCGCATTTCACTTAATTTCATTTTTATTTTTTCCTTTTTATTTGCTTATGCTTCTAACTTAGCCTTTTCTACAACCTTAACTTTAATAGGAAGTTTTTGAGCAGCTAATTCCAATGCATTAACTGCAACATTTCTATCAAAGTATTCAAGTTCAAAAAGAATTCTGTTAGGTTTTACAACTGCAACCCAGTATTCCAAATTACCTTTACCTGATCCCATACGGGTTTCAGCCGGTTTTGCAGTAATAGGTTTATCAGGGAAGATTTTAATCCAAACGTTACCGCCACGTTTGATTTCACGAGTCATTGCACGACGTGCAGCCTCGATCTGACGACTGGTAATCCAGCC
>CALUYU010000075.1 GCA_944325075.1 Candidatus Gastranaerophilales bacterium | reverse complement strand
CGCTTAGGAGTTTTTTGAACAATAATATAGCTTGTAAAATATGATTTTTTAGAACTCTTAATGTAATTTTTTAATTTTTACTTTATAAAATTTGTTGATTATGTCTTAATTTTCTATAACTTTAATGCCAGATTAACCTTATTCCCCTATTTTACACTCTCTATTTTAGAAGTTATCCACAGGCAAAATTAACTTCTGTAACGTTTTCTGTCACATTTTCAATTTTGTACGTTTTCAAGATTAAAATAAATACAGCAACTGTGGATAATTTTTTAAGTTTTTTATAACTGCTCTTACTTGTTTACTTATTAGTCATCATTAAGAAATTCATGTTATTTTAAATTATCTTTTGTGCCATCTTCAAAAGTTTCTTCACTCCTGTTGCGGTTTGCTTCGCTATAAAATGGTTCGTCCGGCAAATTTCGTGCAAATAATAAATCTCTTACAAAATCAGTTGGTAAATCAGGATTTGCAGTAATATTACGTTCTACCAGTTTTTGTAATTTATCTATACGTTTTGCCCATGTTTTTATAAGCTGCTCCAATAGAAATCTTTTCAGCGGCGTAAGATTCTGCTCGGTGTCCCAGGCTTCAAGAGATTCAAAATATGCTTTTCTGTCCTCCTGATGAATGATAAGCGGCGGATGATTATTACAAGCAAGCAGGTAATTCATTGCCAGTCTTCCTGTACGCCCGTTCCCGTCAGCAAAGGGATGTATATTTTCAAATTTAGCATGAAAGAAAGCGGCTGCCGTTAAAACTTTCTCTGGTTCTTCCGGAAGGTTCTTTAAATCATCCATAAGTTCCTGCATTTCATCAGCTACATCTTCAGCAGGTGCGCCAGTTTCATTGCGGCCGGTAACATAATCGCCTTTTTTGTATTCACCAGGTCGTTCACCACGTTGCCAGCGGCGCTCATCATAAGTATTCAGCGTCAAACGTCGCTGCAACTCTTTGATGAATGTTTCGTCAAAAGGCAACTGTTCCCTAAACGCTTTAAAAAAGTATTCCATGGCAATTTTAGCATTACGGATTTCAAATAACGTGCGTAAATCGCCAGTATAGCCACTAACGCCATCGTGCTCAAATACCTCACGGGTATCGTGATAAGTAACATTGGAGTTTTCTATATTGCCAGAATTATAGGCAAAATTGATAATGTGCCCATTAAAGGCTTCAGCAAGTGCTGCATCATCTGAAATGTTTAGAGAGCGCCACCAATTAATTAAAAGTCTGTAATTATCTTTTAATTTATCCATTTTTAGGTTCCTCACTTAACTCATTTTAAATATTATATCATGATTTATAGTGACAAAAATTGCAAAAATATCTACAATATAAAATTTTGTACAAAAAAATATTTAAAACTTAATCCACCATATCTTCCCTTTATTGGCTGAACAGAAGTTATTTATTACAGAATTTTCTATTTTCTCAACATCAATATAAAACATATCCCTTAATTTGATTTTATGTTTATTTTTGCCACGATTTTGTTTACCATGCTTTTTAAGCGGTTCAAGTGCTTTTATTTTAACTTCTTCAGTTCTTATTAATAATTTAATTTCATCACGAATTTTCTCAGTTTCTTTACTGTAATCATTCACTTCCACAAGAATGCCGTTTTCAAAAACAAATTCTTTTACATCTTTATGCGCTAAAAAAGTATATATACCCCTAATAGCATACCCATTAAATTCATAGTACCCACCAGCCAAAATCCGGCCTGTATATTCAAAAAATTTATTTATATCAGAATATACATATGCATGGCTATAACCATCTAATTTTCTACTTTTTCCAAAAAATTCAATATCTTTATCATTAGAGTATTGAATAAATAATTCGTCCATATATAATTTATTATTTTCTATTTTATAAGTTTGGCTATATCCACTGTCACACCAATGAAGCTCCACTGGTCCAAAAACATTAAAACCATAATCTTCTGGTTTAAAAATTTCTATATTCTCATCAAAAATAGCATATTTTTCCCATTATATAATATATCTTCACATCTATTAGACCAGCGCATATAAACACCTCCAGATTTGATTATATAACTATTTATGTTACCACATTTTATACTCATCTGAAAATTTTTTCAATAAACAACTTGCCTTCTTCGTCAAAAATCTGAAATTTACGACCTCATACGCAACATATATACCGTATTCCAACTCCGCCATATTTAGTGCTGCGGCTTGCCGTAAATCAAAAATACGCTCTATATCAAATAAGAGAATTTTTAAATTTAACATCAGACCTTTAACTATGTTATAATAAGTTTTATAGAAGGAGGATTTTATGGATATTTTAAAAATTAAAAAACTTTGCCGTACTGAATCAATCGAATTTTCCAGACACGTATCCGACAGAATGTTTCAACGCAAAATAATAGCTGACGAAATTATAGAAGCCATTTTAAACGGTCAAATAATAGAAGAAAATCCTGATGATTACCCCCATCCAAGTTGTTTGATTTTGGGCGTAACGATACAAAAACGCCTATTACACATAGTAGTTGGCGTAACTGATACAAAGCTATGGATTATAACCGTATACGAACCTAACCCTAATAAATGGATTAACAATTTTACTAAAAGAAAGGGCTGATAACTATGGATAAATGCTTTTTTTGTAAAGGTACGCTTGAAAATAGTGTTACCAACTATATGCTTGATTTAAATGGCCAGTTTATCATCATTAAAAATGTTCCCTGCCATAAATGTACCCAGTGCGGCGAAGTTTCATTCAACTATCAGACAATGAAACAACTTGAAAAAATCGTTGCACAATTAAAGCAGGCTTTAACAGAAGTAGCTATTGTTGAATACGCTGCTTAAAATCTGCACTTAAATTAAAAGCTCCGCCATAACGGAGCTTTATTTTTTTACAGTTAGCTTACAATACCATAATAATTAACTAAAACAAAATTATAACTTCAAAATTTTTTCACATTTGGGAGAGTACGAACATAAAGTAGGACTCCCAAAGGGTTCCGAGAGAGCTGAATTAGAATGTATTCTAAAAAATAGATATTGCTTTAAATGTATATCATTAGTACGCTTCCGTAACCACAACAAGCGATTGCCAGCAACTGATTAAAGTTCGTATTTCTCTTTTTAACTATCCATTTCAATTTCCCCGCCTAATCTAATTTAAATATTATATTATAAACAAAACCTTATTCAATTAAAATAACATATCAATAGAATTTAAGTAAAGTTATGAATGATTAAGCCAATGATGCTCCAAATTCTTTCTTTATCTCTTCTGAATCTTTGCCAGGAATGCTTCTGCCTGTAGCCGCTTCAATGACTCGAAGTAATTTTTTAGCTCGGTCAACAATAAAATTATTAAAATCATTTGCCCGAAGTAAATCATGGTTTATTAAGTGCGACTCTACATATTCATCAAGAACTATCTTAGATACAGAGCCTTTCTTTTGCAGTTTATCTAAATATACAGATGGAGCATGTCCGCCTATTTCACGATTACTTTTCGCTGATATAGGGGTTTTGTTAATAATACTATTCCATTTCTGCTTATCATAATTATTCAATAAACAATAATTTTTAGGAAATATGTGATGTATATCAATTTTATCACTTGTATATACGGCAAAGTCCATTTCTGCACCGGAAATAAAATCATGTGCATGATTTTTAAGAATCAAAGCCATTATGCCTTTATATGCAGCAGATTGACGGGTCTGAAGACTAAGCAGGCGCATTGGATTGAAGTAGAAGTCCGTCATGGTTTTAGGTAAATCTCCGTTATTGTTAATCCATTTTACAACTTGAACAATATCGTTAGCATATCTAGTTTCGTTAGCACCACCGTATAATTCCCCAAAAACACCGCACCAATACCATTGCTTAACCATATTTCTTACTGTTGATGTATAAATTTTATTTCCGTCTATAAGAACGGTACATATAGCAGAAAATGGTATAAGCTGAGTGCTATATGGAAGATCATAAGCTGAAAAGATTCTTTCTTCTGTTAAAATTTTCTCAGCAATTGTAAAACCGATACAAAGACTGTCTGCATACTTTCTGTACTCAGCAAGAGGTAGGCTAAGAATATCTTTTTTCTTGCAACTAACCGTTCCACCCAGCTTAAATTTAGATAATAAAGTTAGAGCCGTTAAAAAGTCAGTAGGACTTACCTGTGATAAAACATCTCCTGAAAAATATTTATTTTTCCGTTCCTCCCAGTCTTCTCTGAGCCTGAAATCATCCATTGCAAAAATAGCTGTAACAAGCTCATATACCGTTAAAGCAATACCGCCTGTATTAACGTTTTCAAAAACCTGGCAAACAGCTTCTTTAGGAGTGGTTTTTTCCAGTAGTATTACTGGCATCTGATATTGCTGAGTAGGACTAATAATTTTAGCAAGCAGAGCAGTAATTTGATCCAACACTTTTGTATCACCATTGTAGTATTTAAGATACGCAAATTGCCAGTACTGAGTTTCAGATGGATCCAAGATTATGTTCAAAGGAAAATATTTTAGTTTAAATTCTTGTTCTCTAGTTGAAAGATCAAGATCAACTTTTCTTCCAAAATCTGAAGTAATCTTCTTATCCGCAGGTACTGAAATAACTATTTCCTCATCTTCTGCTTCTGTATCAATAGCTTTTTCAATGTTTAAATAATAAAACACATCAATTTTTCTTCCCGTATCCGTTTTTGTATGAACAGGATTTTTACTGTATAAAGCATTATACAGCGAAGTAAGACGCTGCTGCCCATCAAGTATCAATTCATCCGGTTCTGTAGTTTCGTTTGCCGGTGCTCCTTCAATTGGTTTATGTTTAAAATGAATGCTTTCGTTACCGTATTCAAGGAACATTGCAGCGCCTACAGGGTAATTATGAATAACACTTAATATCAACGCTTTAATGCGTCCGTCATCCCATACCCAGCCACGCTGAAAATCCGGGAGTTGAGTAGCTCCGCTCTCTACTGCTTTTATCAAATCTACAAGTTTTCTATCATTAGTGTGCATATATTAATCTTACCTCGTATAATATAGTCATAGCTTAATTTTTCCAATTAGCACTTACTAAGATTATGCAGCAATTGTAATTGCATTTTCCCGTACTTTGTTTATTGCTGCCATAATAGCTGCTTGTGTAGTTTTATCAAACAGCTTTGTAAAACTCAACGGTTTATCAAAAGGCGGTTTTGTAAGTATAGCTACATTTTCCATAAATCCATTTTGCTCAATATGATTAATAATTTTATGAACAAAAGCAATTTGCTTTTGATTCAGCGATTGGTCATTAATGAATTGTGAAAATGCAGCCATAGCTGCTTGGTGATCTAATTTAGCAATTTTGCGTATCATTAAACCAAAAGGAGTATCTCCATACACTTTGGCATAATCTTCTTTACTGCCAAGTTTAGTTGTTAGTATATGTTCTAACTCTTTATAATCTTTTGCCGTTAACTGTATGTTATGTGTCAGCTTGTAAATAGCCTGCGTATCGCTATGTTCTATAACATATCGGTTTACCTTAGCTCGATAATTCTCAAATGGATCTTCAATGGCGGCAGGCGATCCCTCACCTTTATCAATAATAGGATCTTCAAGTTTAGTATATATTGGCATTTTCTCTGTTATTTCAACCAAAAATTTTATCAAATCTCGCAATTCCTTGCGAATTTTTTCAAATAATAAAATATCCTTGTCATTCCAGAATTCCTCACTATTAATTTCTTGAATAATGGGAAGTTTTGCTTTTACCTGTGGTATACTAATTTTCTCTTCTAATGCTTTCGCTATATTTTGGAGTTGCTTTTGTGCTTTTACAAAAGAAGGCAATTTCTTTATATCAGCAATAATTAATCCATACATAAAATTATCAAAGCGTTTTGCCATTTCATCTTTGTCATCATGTTTAACAATTGGCGCAATATGACTAATTAATTCTCCTCTATCACTTTCGCTGATATATGAAAAAGCTTCATCTCTTTTAAATTTCTCTACGCTTTGCAGGTTTAAACGTACTGATATCAAATCCGTATTGAGCGCATGAACCTGGTTATAAAAAGTACTCACAAGTTCGCTACGCCAGGCCTGATAAGATTCATCTGCATAGATGGCGTCCTGCATTAAAATCGCTATATTTAACTGTTTGATGAAAATATTTTCTGTTAGTGATTTTACTTCTTTTGATTGAAATCCGTTTATATTTGCACGGAAAAATTCGAAGTTTCCACAGTAATCAAAAATAAGAAATCGTCTTTTGTCATTATATTCTCCATCAATTTGATCACTACAAATCAATCCTTTGCATAATCTTGTTCCGCGTCCAATCATTTGCCAAAACTTTGTTTTGCTGCGTACCTTCTTAAAAAATACTAAATTAACGCATTCAGGAACATCAATACCAGTATCCATCATATCAACAGATACAGCAATAACAGGCTCTTTATCAGGGTTCTTAAAATCATCTATAACAGTTTGTGCATAAGTATCATCACAAATTACACGCTGAGCAAACGTCCCATGATACTGCGGATAAAGCTTATTAAAACGCTTAATGATAAATTCTGCATGACGCTTGTTTTGAGCGAAAATAATAGTTTTACCAAGCTGGTCTCCACCTGCTACATGAATACCGCGCTCCATTAGATCTTGTAAAACTATATCAACTGTAGTTTCATTAAAAACAAAGTTATTTAAGGAATTTGAAGGAATGAATTCCGGCAAATATCCATCTTCAATAAAATCTTCTTCGTATCTTTCTTTATCTGTATCAGATAATTCATCATACGTTATTCCCTCTTCTAAAAATTTTGTTTTAACTTCATAGTTGTAATATGGTACAAGAACATGATCTTCTTTTACAGCAGTTTCATAATCGTAAGCATAAGTCGGAACACCATGTTCCATCTCAAAAAAGTCATAAGTATTTCGGTCTACATCAGTTTTAGGCGTAGCAGTTAACCCCACCATTATCGCGTCAAAATATTCAAAAATAGCACGATATTTTTTAAATATACTACGATGACTCTCGTCGATAATAATCAAATCAAAATGAGCCGGGGTAAAAAAGCGCTGTCCATCTTTAGTTTTTGTATCGTCAATAGCATTCAATATCGTAGGATATGTTGAAAATACAATTCTGGCATTTTTGTCATCTTTATTACTGCAAAGATTACACAACGACATGTTTGGCAGATAATTTTTAAAATCATCTTTAGCCTGTTTTACCAAAGCTGTGCGGTCCGCAAGAAATAAAATATTTGTAACATATCCGCCACGGCTAAGAACATCAGTTAAACTGGAAGCTGTTCTGGTTTTACCTGTACCGGTTGCCATAACAAGCAAATGTTTTCTAAAGCCTATTTGTATTTGTTCACATACTGCACGAATAGCTTCCTTTTGATAGTAACGATCAGTAATCTTATCATCTATAGGTATCGAGATTAAATTCTGACGCTCTGTACGCCTATTCATTAGTTTCTGCAAATCATCTTTGCTGAAGATCCCGCTAACTTTACGCTGTGGACTACTTTTGTCATCCCAAAAGTAAGTTTCAAAACCATTAGTAGTGAACATCATAGGGCGGCGATTAAATTTGCGTTCCAAACAATCAGCATACAAAACTGCCTGTTTCCGCCCGATATTTGGGTCTTTACTGGAACGTTTAGCTTCCACTACCGCCAATGGCAAACCATCTTTCCCAAATAATACATAATCTACAAATCCTTTTTGTCCTATAACGCCGGCCATTCCTTCAACTGGATATTCTTCCTGTACATCTGCATCTGGGCCGGTAAATTTCCATCCCATTTCCTTCATATCTACATCAATGTAAATTTTGCGTGTTTTAAATTCAGAAATATCTTCAGGCGTAAAGTCGCGTTCCTGCTTGTGCTGTTCTTTAGCAGCAGTTATTTCAGCAGACATTTGCTCAATTTGTTTACGCAAAGCTTCTATTTCCGCGTCTTTTTCCCCTAACAGGCTTTCCTGTTCTTTAATTTTCTTAGTATCAACGATAAACCGTTCTGTGGGTATTTTTACTTCATCAAATTTACGTTCTTGGTAATCATCACCGTAACAATAATCTATCCACAAAATAAATTCAAATAAACTATGCAAAGAAGCAAGTGCATCACTTGCCTGAACACTTCGTTCCGTATGTACAGCTAAATTACCAAGTTTAATTATAAACGGTAACTTGCACCATGTATTATAATCAACTGCGAAGCGGAATGAAGGCTCATGTATAAGTGCTTGCAAGTTATCTTTGTAAGGCATCTGCATAGTATTATCAGCAGAATATACCCATTTTACCGCTAACTCCAAAGCTTTTCGGCAACCAACAGCACACATAGCAGGAGCAGATGCGTAAATCTTCTCTGCCTCAATTGCCGCCGGTGCAAACAAGGCGTATTCTTTTTTAGATTTTAAAAATTCGAAGTTTGACATCTCATCCACTCCATTCTATTAATATTTGCTAATGTTTGGCTACATTTATAATTACAAATTTTGATTTATCGGTCTGTTTAACGAAGTCTGCAAATTCGTTTTGTAAATCTATTGGCGGTACATAAATTTCTGT
>CALUYU010000074.1 GCA_944325075.1 Candidatus Gastranaerophilales bacterium | reverse complement strand
AAAAAAAGATGATAAAAAAAAAAAAGAGAGAAGAGGGGGGGAAGGGGGAGGGGGGGGTGGGGAGGGGGGGGAGGGGGGGGGGGGGGGGGGGGTAAGGAACCTCAAGGTAGACAAGGGGAAACACCAAAATGAGTTTTCTTCAAATTTTTCACCAAATCAAAGTTTTCTGTATCAGGGAAAAATAATTTTAAAAATAAAGTAGGTTGGGGTTTCTACCCCAACAAAAATAATGAAATTCAAAAATCAAACAGCTGTCATCCGGAACTTGCATCTTCTCTAGTTGCCGAGGAAAAGGAGGCTTACAAGGGAGGGTGCTCGCAGAGTATTTCAGGATCTAGCCACCAACAAAAATGTGTGACCATCTGTACTGTATCATGGAAAGAAGTATTAGATAAAGTAGGTTGGGCTTTCAGCCCAACAATGAAATTATGTTGGGGTATAAGCCCCAACCTACAAAAAGCTATTTCTTATGCATCCCAGACAGCGACGCGTCATGTAAAAGGGGACTTAGTCCCCGCATTTACTCTCGCGGAGGTCTTAATTACTCTTGGCATAATCGGAGTTGTGGCAGCGATGACTTTGCCGACATTAATTCAGAATTACAAACGCAAAGAAGCTTCAACCCGTTTGAAGAAGGGCTATAGCGTAATATCCCAGGCAATAACCCGTTCAATAGCAGACAACGGGGATATTCAGTATTGGGACAAAACCGGTGAGCAATTTTCAGAGGACGGTTCATCAGATACTGTCGCAAACGGTGAACTTTCCTATAACTTTTTTATGAAATATCTGGCTCCATATATAAAGTATACGAAAATAGATAAAGCTGTGGTCGTTGAAAACCCGGAAGATGCATATAAATATGAATTAAAAGTAAATCTTGCGGACGGTTCAACATTATATATGCATAATGGTGACTGTATTGATTTGAGACTTGATATAAATGGTGACAATAATCATAACCAATATGTTTATGATATCTTTGCCTTTGTGATATGTACAGTTAATTCTCAGAGAAATATTTTTTGTCATAATAAAAGCTGGTTTTGTACATACTCATCAAAGGATAATATAACCAGAGCCCAATCCTTAGAGGCTTGTAAGTCAAGCGGTTTTTATTGCTCTCGTCTGCTAGAAATAGACAACTGGGAATTTAAGGACGATTATCCGTATAAGTTATAATATTGCTGAAAAAACGCCTCTAATATTTTTAGAGGCGTTTTTTTTTTAATTTTGTTTTTTGTTGTTATACCGCATAAACGCTTACTTGTTTACGATCACGTCTGTGTGGTTCAAATTTTACCTGGCCGTCAATGATCGCATATAATGTATCATCAGAACCGATTCCAACGTTATTTCCCGGATGAATTTTTGTTCCTCTTTGGCGAACTAAAATATTGCCGGCTTTAACAATTTCACCGCTGAATTTTTTTACGCCTAAACGCTTAGCTTCGGAGTCACGACCGTTACGGGTAGATCCCATACCTTTCTTATGTGCCATTTTTATTTCTCCTTGTTAATTTACTTTACTTAAATTACTATGCTTCAGTAGTTTCTTCAGCGGCAGCTGATTTTTTTGCAGAAGTTCTGATTTTAGTAATCATAACTCTGGTGAAGCATTGTCTGTGTCCTTGTTTTTTTCTGTAACCTTTTTTAGGTCTTTGTTTAAAAACAATAATTTTTTTAGCTTTGTCATGCTTAACTACTGTACCTTCAACTGAGGCACCGGTTACATAAGGCTGTCCTACTTTTGATTTTTTCCCGTTAACTAACATAACAATTTTATCAAAAGTAATTTTTGCATCTTTTTCAGCATCAAGCAATTCTAGATCAATATAACGGCCTTCTTCTACCGGATATTGTTTCCCGCCTGTTTCAACTATTGCGTACATTTGTCTTTTCCTTTCATTTTAGGTTTCGTAATCCCGTTTTTCAGCTATTTATAATTCTTCAGACTGTGCACAAGGGGGATTTTATCTTTGCCCCGGCCCGGGATTTTATTGAACGAGTTACCTATAGTAATACACGTATAGTTATTATGCCTTGCTCAAGTTAAACTGTCAAGTAGTATTAATATTTATTAAGTTTTATTGGTATCAATATTGTTTTCTTTAGTTATTAATTTAAATTATTAATATATATGCATTAAAATTTATTAAAATTTTACTCTGTTATTTTTTTTGAAGTATCATTATAATATGATGTTTAAATTCGAAGAACTGGTAAATGCAACAGGCGCAAAAGTCATAAAAAAACATACCAATGCAACAGATTTTATGATTTCTACTGATACGAGAAAGATTAAAGGCGGGGAGATTTATCTTCCGCTTAAAGGTGAAAGTTTTGACGGGGAGAATTTTCTCGATAATGCAATAAACGCGGGCGCGGAAGGATGTTTTATTTCCCGGGATGATTATCCTGAAGGTGCAAATCTTGTTTTAAAAGTAAAAGATACAAAGACGGCTTATTTGGAGCTTTCAAATTTTTTGCGGCATAAGGTTAATCCAAAGGTCGCCGCAATTACCGGCAGTTCAGGGAAGACAACTACAAAGGAAATAATTTATTCTGTTTTAAGCAAAAAATTTAAAACCCACAAAACTTTTTCAAATCACAATAATGAAATAGGTTTTTGTGAAACTCTTATGTCAATGCCGGAAGATACTGAGGTGTTGATTGTTGAGATGGGAATGAGAGGTTTTGGAGAAATAGAACTTCTTTCAAAATATTCCGAACCTGACTTTGCAATTATTACAAATGCGGGTTCTGCTCATATAGGCCGGTTAGGCAGTCTGGATAATATCGCAAAAGCTAAATCGGAAATCGTTAAATATTTAAAACCTGATGGAGTTTTGATTTCTCAAAATAATGAGCGTATTAAAAAGTTTGTGAAATTTAACGGTCAAAAGATTTACTATGAGCTTTCAGATGCTGAAATTCTTGAGCGAAAACCGTCATACACAAAATTCATTTATAAAAACAGAGAGTATGAACTTAATGTCGAGGGGGATTATAATGTGGAAAATTCTCTATCGGCAATTGAGCTGGCATATCTTCTCGGGATGGAATATGATGAAGTTAAATCAGGGCTTGCAGCTTATAAGCCGATAGAAAAACGCTGGGAAGTTCTTGATATAGATGGATTTAAGGTAATTAACGACAGCTACAATGCAAATCCGGAATCTATGAAAGCATCTGTTTCAACATTTTTGCAGTTGTATGAAAATCCTCTTGTAATTTTGGGTGATATGGGTGAACTTGGCGAATATACGGATGAGCTTCATAAGATGGTAGGAAATTACCTCGGGAGTATTCCTCAAATTAAGTCGGCCGGGGTTATAACTGTGGGAAAATTTGCAAAAAGAATCGGGGATCAGCTATTCAATAAAGCTGCATTTGTAAAGAATTTTGAAAATAATGATGAAGTTTGTAAATTTATTCTTGATAATGCAGATGTAGGTACTACAATATTTTTAAAAGCTTCCCGTTCAATGAAATTTGAAGAGATTATCAACAGGTTAAATGGAGAAATTAAAGTATGATAATGATAGCCGTGGCATTTTTGCTTTCAATGATTTTATGTTTGCTGTTTGGAGTGCCATATATAGATTTTTTGAAAAAGAAAATGATCGGGCAGTATGTAAAGGATTGTGCGCCTGAAAATCACGCTAAAAAAGAAGGTACACCAACTACCGGCGGCATTTTTATTATTGCTGCGATAATTATTTCATCTGTTATAGCTCTTTTTCTTGCAGAAAGATTTAACAATGCGGCTTTAATAATTTTGATTACACTTCTATTTTATACATTTGCAGGTTTCCAGGATGATTATATAAAAATTAAAGGACATGTAAACGACGGATTGTCTGCCAGAGGAAAACTTTTGCGCCAAATTGCAATAGCTCTCTTGCCGACGATTTTTGTTATGATGTCAAATCCTTTCGCTTCAACAGTCTTTATAGGAAGTTATCCAATTGATTTAAAATGGCTGTATCCGGTATTTTCTGTTTTTGTTATTACCGGAGCGTCGAATGCTTATAATTTAACTGATGGATTAGACGGGCTTGCGGCTTCTACCGGGGTTTTTGCTTTTGCCGGAACCTCTATTATTGCAATGTACAGCGGATATCCCGAAGTGGCAATAATTGCGGCCTCTGTTGCAGGTGCTTTATTTGGATTTTTAAAATACAATAAGCCTAAGGCTGAAGTTTTTATGGGGGATACTGGTTCTCTTGCAATCGGTGGACTGCTTGGGACTCTTGCTGTTATGGGTAAGTTTGAGATTTTGTTAATCTTTCTTGGAGGGGTTTTTGTCTGTGAAACTTTATCTGTTATTATTCAGGTTATAAGTTTTAAAACAACCGGGAAAAGAGTTTTCAAAATGGCCCCTATTCACCATCATTTTGAGCTTTTGGGATGGAGTGAGAAAAAAGTTGTCGGAGTATTTGCAATTGTATCTGCTATTCTTTCGACTATTGCTTTAATTTTATTTTATTTGACTCTCAGAGGAATAATTTAGTATGTTAACGAACTGGTTTGAAAAAAAAGTTTTAATATTGGGTTTGTCTGTAAGCGGAATTGCTGCTGCTAAGTTTTTAAACAGACACGGTGCAGATGTATATATTACGGAGTTCAGTCAGGCTAAGCCCGAACAGCTTGAGTTAATAAAAGAATTGGAATCCTTGGGGATTAAAGTTGAAACCGGTGGTCATTCTGATGAATTTTTAAATGATGCTTATCTTGCGGTTACAAGTCCGAGTATTCCTATGGATAGTGACGTTATGAAAAGGTTAAAAGATAGGAAAATTCAGGTTATATCAGAAGTTGAACTTGCCTTTTCACAAACCAACAAACCTTTTATTGCAGTAACTGGTACCAATGGAAAAACAACTACCACTGCTTTAACAGCCCATATTTTAAGCAGTGAATATAAGGCTGAACCTTGTGGAAATTATGGGAAACCTCCTTGCGATTTAATTGATGATCAGGATATTGATTACTTTGTCTGCGAATGTTCTTCTTTCCAACTTGCGTATTCTCCGGCATTCCAGCCTCAGATATCTGTTTTTACCAACTTTACACCGGATCATATAACCTGGCATAAGACTTTAGAAAATTATTTTGAGTCAAAAGCCCGTATATTTAAATCCCCGCAAAATCCGGCATTTTCTGTTTTGAATGCAAAGGATGAAAAATTACTAGAGTTCTCAAAAATTGCTGACGGGGAAGTATTTTTGTTTGGAGACGATGTGGGTGATAACTGTTCTTTTGTAAAGGACGGTACTATATTCTTTAAACGCAATGGCAGGGAAGAAAAAATTATTGATGTAAGTGATTGTCCGTTTATTGGAGAACACAATTTCCAGAACGCGGAATGTGCCATAATTTGTGCGAAGATTGAAGGAATTTCTAATGAAAATATTAGAAACTCCATTATTTCCTTTAAAGTGCCGGAACACCGGCTTGAAAAGTTTGCGGAACATGACGGAATTACTTTTTATAATGATTCAAAGGCTACAAACCCTGAAGCATCACTCGTTGCAATAAATTCTTTTAATGATTGTAATGTTGCGCTAATTGCTGGCGGAAGAGATAAGTTAACTGATTTAAAGGAGTTTTGTGAGTCTGTAAAAAAGCACATTAACACTGTTATTTTAATTGGGGAGGCTGCCGACAGGTTTGAAAAAAGCCTTGTTGAAAACGGGTTCAATAATATTATCAGAGAAAATTCAATGCAAAGTGCAGTTGAAAAGTCTATAGAATTAAAACCGGATGTTGTTTTATTATCTCCGGCTTGTGCAAGTTTTGATATGTTTAGCGGTTATGAAGAAAGAGGAAGGGTCTTTAAAGGAAATGTCTTATCGAAGATCGGAAAGGCTTAGAGATAAATATATTGAAGAGCATAAAAAAAATATCCAAAGTGTCATAACTTCTTCTCCTGATAAGGCACTTCTTATTACTGTGGCTTTCCTTGTAATTATAGGATTTATGGCTATTTTTTCGGCCTCAGCCCCTAAATGTATTGAAGAGGGCGGGAATCCTGCACAATTTTTAATAAAGCAGGTTATCTGTTTTGTAGTAGGTTTTATAGGATTGCGCTTTTTTACAAATTTTGATTATAAAAAACTTGCGGATTGGAATATTATTTTTGCAGGGATAATTATAGTCCTTCTTATTTTAGTGGATTTTACCCCTTTGGGGGTTACAGTAAACGGTGCTAAAAGATGGATTAATCTTTTAGGTTTTCAATTGCAGCCTTCAGAATTTGCCAAGCCGGCTGTTGTATTAATGCTTGCGTCTGCATTGAGGAAAGATGCTGACTTGTTTGACCAGAATAAATGGACAAGTGCTTTTTTGCCAATAATTTTTATGCTTGGATTAATCTTTATACAGCCAAACCTTTCAATGGTAATCTTGCTGCTTTCAACTTCTGTTGTGATGTTTTTAAGCGCCGGCGGATCTTTAAAATTATTTTTCAGTTTTTTGGGGGCCGGAATTGTTTCTGTCATTGTCGCTGCAACAACTATTATTAAACCTTATCAAATGCAGCGTATAACTACCTGGCAGCATCCTGAACTTGATCCCCAGGGAGCAGGGTATAATATAATCCAGTCGTTAATTGCCTTTGCTTCCGGCGGGTTTACCGGGGTTGGATACGGCGGTTCTATTCAGAAGTTATCTTATTTGCCGGAATGTCATACTGACTTTATTTTTGCAATTATTGCGGAAGAGCTTGGATGGATTGGGTGTGTTCTTATTATTGGGCTTTTCTGGACATTAATTCACAGAGGACTTATTATTGCAAGCAGGTGTCCTGATATGTTCGGTAAGCTTCTTGCTGTAGGAATTACTTTTTCTATAGGTTTTCAGGCATTTTTGAATATTAGTGTTGCAAGCTCATTTTTCCCGACAACAGGCGTTCCGTTACCATTTATAAGTTACGGTGGTTCTTCACTTATTGTTTCCCTCTGTATGATCGGGGTACTGCTGAATATTTCTAAAAAAAGAATTAGGAAGATAAGGAATATTGAACATGTCTAAAACGAGATTTTTTATAACAGGAGGTGGAACCGGGGGGCATATTTACCCAGCTATTGCGGTGGCCGATGAATTGGCCGGTCGAGGGAAAGAAATATTTTATGTCGGGAATCCTAAAAATCTTGAGTATGATATTGTTTTGCAAAAAGGATACAAATTTTTACCGGTTAATATTGAGGGAATGCCCCGACAGTTTGGACTTCCAATAATAAAATGGGGATTTCAACTTTTAGGGTCTGTGCTTAAGAGTGTTTATTATATTTTGAAATATAAACCGGATGTGGTATTTGGTACCGGAGGATATGTTTCTGCTCCGGCGATGATAGCGGCAAAACTTCTTAATAAACCGTTTATGATGCATGATTGTGATGCACGGCCGGGGCTTGTTACAAGAAAACTTGCTCCATATGCTTCAGCTGTTTCGGTGGCTTTTGACAGTGCTTGTAATTTTATTCACAACAAACATTTGTTTGTAAACGGAAATCCTATTCGCACACAATTTAAGACTTTATCTGTAAGTGAGGCTCGTTCGGCTTTAGGACTTGAGGATCGTCTCACGTTATGTATAATGGGCGGATCTCAAGGCGCAAGAACTATAAATGATGCGGCTGTTGCTTTACTAAAACGCTTAAGCAAAGAGGATAATTTACAAATTATTTTTCAAACCGGAAAGAAAAATTTTGAAAGGGTTATTGAACAGTTAATGCGTATTTATCCGGAGTATGAGGCCGATAAAAATCTTATTATAAGACCGTATTTTGAAGATATGGTTACAGTCTTAAAAGCATCTGACATTGCAGTTTCACGCGCCGGTTCTCTTAGTATTTCCGAAATTGAGGCCGCAGGGATTGCGTCGATTTTAATTCCATACCCGCATGCGGCCGCGGATCATCAAAGAATGAATGCAAAATATATGCTTGCCAAAGGCGCCTCATTATATCTTGAAGATTCTGAAACGGATGAAAAACATCTTGGAAATATGATTGAGTCATTAATTAAAAATTCTGACAAGCTTGTTGAACTTCAATCTAATGCTCATAATCTTGCGAAATATGATGGGGTTCAAAAGATTGTGGAGCAATTAAAAAGTATATAATAACCAGCATAAAGCCTGATGTTTTGGTTATTTCTAAGGGACGCCCATATAACGTTGCGCTTTCAGCTCAACAGTGAAATTATTATTTCCCCCTTGCAAACCTACTTTTTTCTTTAGTTAAAAGCGGATTTTCGGAAGGGTGAACAAAGTGAACCCGTAAGGTGTCAGGAAACGTAGAGTTTTCTGACACCCCGAATAATCCAAGAGGCGGATTTTCGGAAGGGAGAACAAAGTGAACCCGTAAGGTGTCAGGAAACGTAGAGTTTTCTGACACCCCGAATAATCCAAGAGGCGGATTTTCGGAAGGGTGAACAAAATTGAAGTAGGTTGGGGTTTCAACCCCAACAAAAATAATGAAATTCAAAAAACAACCAACTGTCATCTTGGAATTGCAGCTCTTCTTGTTGCCGACGAAAAGGAGGCTTACAATGGAGGGTGCTCGCAGAGTAATTCGGGATCTTGCCGTCTTCAAAAATGTCCGACCATATGCACACAAAAATCTAATGTTGGGCTGAAAGCCCAACTTCCTTT
>CALUYU010000073.1 GCA_944325075.1 Candidatus Gastranaerophilales bacterium | reverse complement strand
CAGCAGGATAGAGCAACCGCCTCCTAAGCGGTAGGTCGGCAGTTCGAATCTGCCCGGGATCACCAGTAAATATGCGCACTTGCAAGCGATTGTAAGTGCGTTTTTTAATGCTTTTGAAGCAGTGCGACAAAATTTGCGACAAATTTACAAAAAATCCGTCAGAGCGTTTTTCATGACTAAATACTCAGACAAATTTAAAATCAAAGTAGTACAAATGGTGCACAAAGGTAATAACGTAGAATCTGTAATAAGAATGTTAAATATTCCATTACATTCTACTCTATATGCTTGGCTTGTCAACTACAACCATGGAAGCATTAACCAGATCTTTCATAAAAAATCGTTCATATTCTCTGAATTTTAAACAAAAAGTCCTTGAACTCCGTTGGCAGCATGGGTTATCATTAAAAGAAAAACGGCTGCCCTTTTCTCTATTCCTAATCTTTCCTCTATCTATCAATGGAAAAAGCAATACCTTGCCCACGGCAAATCAGGGCTGATGCCTAAAAAGAAAGACAGGCCGTCAATGAAATATAAACCTAAAAAAAGTAAACAAAAAACTGAACATAATTACCTCGAACAGTTGAAAACCGAAACGCTTTCCTCAAAATGGAAAATGATTTCTTAAAAAAGTACAACGCCTTGATTCAGCAGAAAGAGGAAAAAACGTAAAAGACAGTGCTAATAATCTCTGAATTAAGGTTAGAATATCCTCTGAAAAAGCTATTGGGCTATACAGGCATGCCTAAAAGCGTTTACTATGCCGCCATAAAAAGCATAAACGAAGGCGACAAATATGGTGCTCTGAAAGAAGGATAAAGCGTATCTGTACAGATAATAAAGGTAGGCACGGATACAGGCGCGTAACCTTAAAACGTAATAAAGTAAACCATAATGTAGTAATGAAGTTGATGAAACGGACAGGCTTAATCTGTAAAATAAGGTTGAAAAAATATAAATCGTATAAAGGAGAACATGGCAAAACAGCGTCTAATGTTCTGCAAAGGGATTTTAAAGTAGATAAGCCAAATAAGAAATGGTCAACAGATATAACAGAGTTTTAGCTATTCGGCAAGAAGCTGTACCTGTCGCCAATTATAGACCTTTATAACAGATAGATAATAAACTAAAAAGTATCTGAACATCCTGTATTAAAACAGTTAACGGATATGGTAAAGGAAGCAGTCACGCTTATAGGGAAAACGGACAGCTTAATACTGCATAGTGACTGGGGCTGACAATACAAGCATAAGGTATATCGAAAGATATTAAAAGAAAACGGCATAATCCAAAACATGTCAAGAAAAGGAAACTGTCTGTAGATAACGCCGTAATAAAGAATTTCTATGGGGTGCTGAAGCCGGAATTATTCTATTTTGAGAAGTTTAAATCAATAGAAGATTTTAGAGAAAAGTTAGACATTATTACAATAATCGGAGAATAAAGGCGAAGTTAAAAGGACTCAGTCCGGTAGAATACCGGACCAAGTCCTTAAGAACAGCTTAATTATTTTGTCCAACTTTTTTTGTGTATATAAAAACATCACCGTTGCTTTATTATTAAACGCTTAATGTATATCACTCTAAAAATTTGACGAATTTTAAATTATTATGTATAACTATTGTATACAAGTATATTTTTATTCAAAGGAGTCTCACAATGTCGCATATAAGTGTTTTTTGTCCTATGAATACTGTTACAATTTATGTTGCTTCCGAGCGCATTGATGATTTAGGTCAGTTTACAAAATTTATCCTTTGGGCAATTAGCAATAGGTATTCTGTAGAAGAGATTTCAAATACGGTGGCGCTTGGCAATACAGTAGTTGAAGAAGAAATTGCTTACCTTCAGCGCATTGGGTTTGTTAACAACAGTGGATCTAAATATTTAATATCAGAAACTGGGCAAAAATATCTTGATTTAATTTCTTCCATAGAAAATTTTAATAATATGCAGGCTAAAGCATATCTAAATTGTGTTACTGGAAATATCAGCAGTTTTAATAGTAAAATCAAAACTCAAATTCCTGAGAATGCAACAATTTTGCCCCAATTAATAAATAAATTTATTGTACAAAACCGAGACTATCAGCCGCTTCAAAAATTTGCTATTGCAAATTTTTCTAAATTTTTTTCACATCTACGTCCCGAATTTATCAATTCACTTTATTTTTATTTAAAGCATGAGAAAACTGAGAAAAAAATATATCAAGAATATGTTTTAACTGAAATTCCGCCGCTAACTAAACACTTTAATTCATCTGATAAAATGATTGTTAATATATCTAGAGAAATAAAAACGATCTATTTTAGTTATGAAGATATACGATTGGAAAGATATCGAATGGTAATTAGCATTTTGGAAAAACTTAAAGTATTCGATCAGTCCTTGCTATCTGATACTGCTTTAAAACTAATAGAATACGCAAAAAAAGAAAAATTAGTTAACAGTAAATCATCCCCGTTATATGTAGATGCTGCAACTGGAACATGTTTATTGGAAGTACCTGTACAGGAAGAACTCGGACAGCGCAAAATGCCTGAAATTAAACTTCCAAGCAAGTCAATCACACCTGAAGAATATGTAGAATATATGTTTTCTACCGAATCTGTAAAATACAAACAAAAGCAAGAAAAAATCGAGTCAAAACGGATAGTGCAGAAAATACCTTTTAGCCTATTTAAGGAAGTGGATACAGAAAATGAATCGTAAATTTGCATTTAGATTATGCGGCGAACTTGCAGAAACTGGTCAGAATTTGTACTATGGAGTTAATACGGGCAATCTAGTTTTAACATGTATTAACGCTGCTATTGAACTGTTAGATATGAGTGGATCAATTTATTCTTGGAACGCCGAAAAAAAACGTACTCAGATAATGAAGAAAACACTTTATGAAGCTGAAGGAAAATATGAGCATTTAAAAGAGGAAGCTAAGCGGCAAGCTGATTTTATAGTCGAGAAAGAAAGAGAAAAAAGCCAGCTTCGTTTAAAAGCCCTCAAAAACGAACTGGAAAATAGTCGTATTGAATTAGAAAGGAAAATTGAAGAATACAGTACAAAAGTAAATTACGATGCAGATATATACATTAAAAAAAGTAAACTCTGCGCTAAAATTCGACTTCAATTGGGCGATACCATTGATATTATAACAATGCAGATAAAAAAACAAAAATTAAATGATGAAATCAATTTCAAACTTCAGTCAGAGCTTACAGAGAAACTGAGAATAACAGTTTCTCAGTACAACAAATTTATTAACTTATGTTGTTAAGAATTATAAACCGCAAATACAGTGAATTGCGTATATTTAACCACCGGTATAATGTAATCTGTTGAAACCTTATCTTACCATAAAAAAATAGTTATTTGAGGAGAAATTATTATGTATAAAAAAAGATTCATTAGAAATTCATCGTCTGGGATGACTCCTGCACAAATTGCAGAACTTGCAAGTAGAGGTATTGAAAGCGTATCCAATATAATAAAAACTATATCAGAAGAACGAAGAAAAACAGAAGAAACCTTAACTGAAAGAGTTAGAATAAAAGCAGATTTAGAAGCTAAAATATATAAAGAAGAACAAGAATCTCTGCGGATGCTTAAGGAGTACGATGTCGACATTAAAAGATTGGCCGAAGAAACTGAACGTAGAAGAATTGAAATGAATGAAAATATTGAAAGGGCTAAAAATAGTCATGAAGAACGTATGCTTATTCTTAAACAAAATCATGAAGAACGTATGCGTATTTTAACATATATTGGGCAAATTATCGATTTAGGACTTAAACAATATAGCTATTATAATGATTATAATAATCTAAATATAGAAAGATCGCCAATTATCAACATAGATTTACTTAATTCTTTGAGCACAAATGTATATAATCTGTTAACATTAGTTGATAACCAAAAGCAGGATGATTTGTTGGAATTGGAATAGATGATGACTACTATATTATTATTGGAGAATTAATATGAATCCAGTTATTTTGTTTATTGCCGGTATTGCTATTGGAGCTAAAATAGTTAGTTGTATTTTCGATGAACTGACAACTGAAGAACAGGAAAAACAAAGGCAAATTAAAAAGAAACTAGCTGAAGCCGAGAAAAATTATCAAAATTATATAGCTTTTATTGAAACGGAAAAACAAAGACGCTTAGATAAAATTAATTCTGATGAGTATAATAATGCTGATGATCTTCGTAAAGAATACTATACGAAATCAATAGATAGCGTCACTGAGTACTATAACCAGTTGATTGCCTTGGCTATCGAACGACAAAATGAAAAATTGGAATTACTTGAAGAAATTACTAATACTATAGTCGCTGTACGGCAGGTCTTAAAGGGACAGACAACGATTCTGCGCCGCAATTCGCTACAATGCCTTTTGCGAGAACTTGAAGAGGCTAAAGAAAAAATTGACACTTACAGTAATATTTATCTCGACCACTACATTAAAAATATTCAAAAAAGAAGAAGTCGTGGGATATTGGATATTCCAGAGCCATTTTCTTTTACACTTCCGGCAGAGTATTTCTACACGGGAAAACTTATTTATATGAAAAAAGAGGATCTTCTTACTGATGGATCTGTACAAATCAATAAATATGAGTCCTTAAAATACCGTTTTATGGATAAAGATTTTATAGATGATATGCCAGATGACAGTTTAATTCCGGTTATGTGCGATGATTTTATCGGTAAGCCTGATTATGTACGATGCCTTTCGGCGCGCAAAGGTAACTTTAAATATATTGTTGCTACGAATCCCCAAATCGGTATTACTGCTACAGTTACAGGTTACAATGATAAGAATCAGATTTTATTGGATTATAATGATTGTGTCGAGCTTATAATGCCGAAGAGAAATTTAGCTAACGAAAAAAGAATTCCACCCATAGGAGCGATTTTGCGAGTTTATCCAACCAATTGGACACATAATCTGTGGCGGCCTGTAGAAGTAAGTGAAAAAACTTCAGATAGTTATTTATGCTTTTCTTTTGACAATCTTCCTATTGTTTTTTCAGAAATACAATGGAAAGAGTTAGAAAAAGAATTGAATAGGAAAAATCTTTTAACAAGTACTGGCGACTGGAAAATTGCTCCACTTGATGAAAGCAGAATTTCAAGAGTAGAAGAAGTAAAACTCCAGTTAGATAATGAGATTTGTTTATCTGCAAAAATTATTAATGACGGTGAAAAACTCTATTTTTCATATAACGGACTCCTTGATGAGCAATATTATATTAAGCCAGAAGATGTTTTTGTCGGAATAGACTGCGTTTTGTATATTTATCTGGATTCTGACATGAAATTAATCGATAGTAGTGCCAAAGATAATATGGCAAACCTTGCGTTTATGTGCCTGACAGAATTTAAGATACAATATCAGACAAAAATGAGCCGCCGAGGTATGCAGTATTTTAATAAATGGGCGGAGACTACGGATAAATTAATTACATATCTACAAAAGGGGAAGCATACAGAAATAGAAATAGAAACTTTTGAAAAAAGGTCGCGGAATCTTGGCGATACTTCTAATTATATTATTACGGTACGAGATCCTGAGGCGCTGAAAGATTTTGTTGACAGTGTATATAAAGAAACAATAAATACACGTAATGTAGAGTTTTTTTTCGAAATCTCTCCAGGGATTTATAGCTATGTATCAATAAAGGGCGATGGTAGTGCACTTTATCTGTCTGAAAAAGCAGAACTTATGGACAACTTTCTCAAGGATAGAAAAATTATCTTACTATATCAAAAAAGTTTTCCTTATGCAGAATTTCAACAGGCAAATGCGCTTCATCAATTTCGCGTAGGCAAACTTTCAAATGCTGTATTGCAAACCTATGCGTTAGATGCTAGTAATATTCAATCTGAAAGAACCATACAAAACGTCAGTCTGTTCAATGCAAAAATTTTAGAGGATTCGTCACAATTACACGCTGTTGAAGATGCCCTGTCTGAAAAAAATATCTTTTTCATTCAAGGACCTCCAGGTACTGGCAAAACAACTGTAATTAGAGAAATAATACTTCAGTCTCTTAAATCAAATCCTCTTAGCAAAATTCTTGTTGTTTCTCAAGCCAATGTTGCTGTAGACAATGTATTAAAAGGTTTGCTGAATCGTAAGGATATTCCTGTTAGTTTTGTGCGTTGCGGACATTTGGATAAAATAGATGAAAGGCTTGAGAATTATAGCTTTGAGCATATCTACAGCAACTATATTAAGTTAATTGAAGAAAATTTATTAAATTATCCGAATAGCGAACTTTGTCAAAAATGGTATGACTTTATTGCTTCCAATGAACAATATAATCCCAATGTAGGAGAATTAATTATAAAGAGTAAGCCAATTATTGGCGCAACTTGTGTTGGTTTAGCTAAGAAGAGAATTGGTTTAGATCGTGTATGTTATGATCTTGTTATCATCGATGAAGCGGGCAAAGCATTGCCTGCAGAAATACTAATACCTTATATTCGAGGGAAAAAACTTATACTAATTGGAGATCACCGACAGCTACCGCCGACAGTTAATCCAGCTTTGCTCGATCCAGAAAAAATAGATATAGAAGATCGAGACCTATATGAAGATGAACTCTTTAATATAAGCTTTTTTCAACGTTTATTCACGGTTGCTCCAGATACCAATAAACAAATGCTGACTACTCAATATAGAATGCCAACTCTAATAGGAAACTTGGTAAGCTTGTTATTTTATGACAATACATTGAAAAATGGGGCAGGAACAGATTCTAAAAAACCTCTTTATTTTGACAATAACATAACATTGATTAATGAAGTTGGCTTTTATGAAACTAGTAAACCTGGCAAGTCGATAACAAATCATGGCGAAGTTAAGTTGGTAGCAGCGCTAATTAATAAAATAAGAGAAGACATTTCAGCACGTATTGCGGTCATTACTCCCTACAAAGGACAGAAACGTGCAATTTTAAACTATTTAGCAAAACATGAAACCAGTAAGCAATTAACAAATATAGATATCAATACTATAGATGCATTCCAAGGTGATGAAGCAGAAATTGTTATATTTTGTTGCACCCGTACAAAGCATAAAACAAACTTCTTTAAAGATCCTAGAAGAATAAATGTTGCTTTCTCAAGGGCGAAGAATGAGTTAATTATTATTGGTTCCTTAAGATATTTTGAATCGTATGACAATACTTCAGTACTTCCACGTGTGGCAGAATATATAAAAAAGCACGGGAAAATTGTAGATGCAAAACGCTATTTAGAGGACTAAACTTAAATTATAGCTGCGTCTCTTATTGAAAAGGATACACAGCAATTTAACATAAATCAGAAATGGTAAACCTATCCATCACTTTAAATTACCATTTACACCAGATCGTAGCAGCAATTATGAGCAGACTGGTTTACCATGGTCATCTGTAAATATTTGAGGGAAAGCGTTGCTGCATGGAACATGTTTTCGTGAGAAGGGATGTATAAGACCTGCTGAAAACAGAAATTTTTGACGCTTTTTTAGGATATTCTGATTGACAAAAACACTGAGCGATTCACGCGTCATGCTCCCGCAAAAGGGCTTTAAAAGTCATGTAAAGGAGTTCTGCCTGTTAGCGCACCAAATGGTGAGCGCCAGTGTTTGAGAGATGCTATCCAGACAAATTTGGAGATGTCCATCTTAAGGACTTAGTTAGGTATTATACCGGGATGAGTCCTTTTTACTTTGCTTTTATCCTTCGGTTATTGTAATAATCTTATTCGTCTAACTTCTATCTAAAATCTTTTATTGACTTAAACTTCTCAAAATAGAATAATTCTTATCTCAGCAGCCCAAAGAAATTATTTATTGCGGCATTAGTCAGACAGTTTACTTTCGTACTGCTTTTATTTTAAATTCGTATGAATATTTAATCATAAAAAATTGCATCTTCAAAAGTTTAAGCTTTGGGGTGCAGTTTAAAGAGGGGTGGGAGCGTTGCCGCTCAAAGCGGCTGATACAGCTGCATCTCAAGATGTCTGATTTTTATTCGCCAGCTGCAATTATTTTTACTCACTGCCCCTCATGCGGGGCTTTTTTATTGCTTCTTTCCTACTGGCTCACCCGTAAACGGGTCTATATACTCCTTCATATTCATTTTGTCTGCCATTATATCTTCTGTTATTTGGTTTTTTATATACTCCTCTATTTTCTTTGTGTTTTTCCCTACTGTATCTACAAAATATCCTCTGCACCAAAAATGCCTATTCCCATACTTATACTTCAAATTTGCATGTCTGTCGAATATCATTAGTGAACTTTTTCCCTTGAGGTATCCTACTATCTGCGACACGCTGTATTTTGGCGGTATTTTTACCAGCATATGTACATGGTCTATGCAGCATTCTGCTTCTATTATTTCTATTTCTTTTCTTTCGCAGAGCATTCTTAATATTCTTCCTATATCCCGCCTTAATGCTCCATATATTTCCCTTCTCCTATACTTCGGTGCAAATACTATATGAAATTTGCAATTCCAAGATGTGTGTGCTAAACTTTCTTTATTATTCATAAAAAATTCCTCCAATTCTTTCCTTAATGCAGCTGACGAACTACATTATTGTACAATTAGAGGAATTTTTCTTTAATCTAAAGATTTTAATCTCACCAGCATAGCTGGTTGTTGTTGTTCTTTCGCTCCTTTGTCGCTCAGAACCATCGCTAAAGCGCATAATAAAAAATCAGTAACCCCTAAAAAGGGGCTGCTGATTTAATGCAAAGTATCAGTAATTTTTATTTTGCTGTTTTCAGTTCGGTCCAGTAACGGTCGTACATGGGCAGTGCATCGCCGATATCAATCAGCCATTC
>CALUYU010000072.1 GCA_944325075.1 Candidatus Gastranaerophilales bacterium | reverse complement strand
GAAAAAGTCGTAAGGTTAAAGAAAGCATATAGCGTAATAAACAGTGCAATTCAGCGGGCAATAACAGAGGATGGGCCGATTTCAAGCTGGAGCGGTATTAACAGATCTAACACTACATCAAATGCATCAGATGATGAAGAAAAAGACGAAATTATTCAAGCAAATAGCGAAACATACAATTCATTTTTGGCCCATATTAAACCTTATCTAAACTTTGTAAAATATTGTGAATATGGCGACAGTAGTTGTGAAGTAGAATATGACAGATACTCACTGGATGGAACACAATATTCAACGTTTAAAGAACGTTCAATCCTGGCAGACGGAACTAGTATTGTTTCTATTTGGATTGATAGTACGACTTGCGAGCAGAATATTGGCAGTGCAAAGGCTCTTCAAAAAGTTTGCGGTCAAATGTTTGTAGATATAAAAGCAGATAAGAAAGATCGCAAAATTACCGGAGATACAGTGTTTATCTTTTATATAACGGAATATGGTTTATATCCAGTAGGATCGGCAATGGAGGCCTCAAATGGAAATGGCCCGCCATTCCCGTTTGAAAAATTTTGTAATGCGACAATTCCAAATAAATTGAATGGATATGGGTGTACGGCATGGGTATTACAGAATGAGAATTTGGATTACAAAAAATGTTCTGACCTCAGTTGGAGCGGGAAAAGAAAATGTAAATAACTTAGATTAAATCGCCTGAAAATTTCAGGCGGTTTTTTATTTTATCAATATCTTTCCCAAAATGGATTATTATGTTACAATAGAAGTAACGATAGTTTTTAAGGATTAGGTGGAAGTATGAAAAAAATTTTGATTGTTGATGATGAGCAGGATATTGTTGAAAGTCTAAAGTTCGTATTAGAAACATCTGATTATATCTGTTATTGTGCTTATAACGGTGAGGACGGATTACGTCTTGCAAAAGAAATAGTGCCTGATTTAATTATCCTGGATGTTATGATGCCTAAAATTAACGGATATAAAATAAGCCGATTATTGAAGTTTGATAACAAATATAAGAATATTCCTATATTGATGGTAACAGCAAGAACTCAGGATGAAGATAAACTTATCGGTGAGGAAACAGGCGCAGATGAATATATCACAAAACCTTTTGAGATGGATGAAATAGTAGAAAAAGTTAATAAGTATTTGGCAGGAAATTAAATCTCATGGAAATAGTTACAAATAAAACATTGGAAAAACTAAAGTATGATCTTGTTCGAGCTGGGCTTGTACCTTATGAGACGATAGAACAGGCTGAAGAAATTGCTGTTGCACAGAATATAAATATCGGTCAGGTTTTAATAAACTCCGGGGCGCTAACAGAGGAGACAATTATAAAGTTTTTGGAATCTAAACTGCATATCCCGTCTGTGAACCTTGAGGATTATATACTTGATACAAAATGTCTTAAATATATTAACTTTTCCGATGCCAGAAAATATAAAATTATTCCGTTATTTAAAATTGAGGATACATTAACCGTTGCAATGGCCGATCCTTTGGATTTGTTTGCTATTGATAAAATTGTGGAAACAGCTGAATGCTCTATTGAACCGGTAATTGCCTCAGAATCAAGTATTCTGAAAAAAATTGATGAATACTATAAAACTGATATTACTGTGGGGGAAATATTTACAGGAGAGGAAGCTGAAGGTTTTGACTGGAGGGATGAACTTCATAGTGAAGATTTGAGCGATAATCATATGCAGAAAATTATCCGCTCTATTTTAAAACAGGCTATTATGGAACATGTTCATGAAGTTAGTTTCCAAAAAGAAAATGACGGTCTTGGGGTTAATTTTAAAAAGAACGGTGAAATTTTGCCAAAGGGTGAAATCCCAAATGTTTTAAACTCGTCATTTATTGCTAAGCTTAAAAGCCTTGCAGAATTGGATCCTTCTGTATCGGAAGTTCCTCAGCTTGGAAAACTTTGCTTTAAAGTAGATGACCTGACTGTAATTGCCAGTGTTTCAACTTTTCCGACAATTATGGGTGAGAGAATTTTCCTAAAAATTTATATGCCGCCTAAAAAATTGTCTGCAATTATCAGATCGGATAAGCAAATGCAGATTATTAAAAATTCTATTAATGAACCGGGGATTATTCTTGTATGCGGCTCTCCTCTAAGCGGTAAAACTCATGTGATATATTCGCTTCTTCTGGAAATTGCCTCAAAACATAAAAATAAAAATATTATGACACTTGAAAGTCTTGCAAAATATAATTTGGACGGAGTTAATCAGTGTGAGCTTAACGAAAATGTAAACTTTAATATGGATCGGGCATCACGTTTTATAGAATTTCAGTCTCCGGATATAATTTATTTGGAAGGCGTTAAAACAAAAGAAATATTTGACTATTTTGCAAGTCTTGTTTATGAAAATAAAACAATTATCATGGAATTTCTTGCTAATAATATGGAGGAGCTGCGCAAAAAAATGGCCTTCTCTGATTTTGAAACTTTGAAATCTTTAATTACCTGTATGATATTTATTCATTCTAAAGATAGTATTGAAGTATTTGATAGAACTACTATTCAAAAATATCTTGCATAACTTAAAGCAAATAAAAAAAAATAAAAAAGGAACCGTATTATACGGTTCTTTTAAAACTGCCGAAGGCCGGAGTCGAACCGGCACGTGGGGTGAACCACACCAGATTTTGAGTCTGGCACGTCTACCAATTTCATCACTTCGGCATAGCTCATGATAAAATTTGTCCTTAACTTTATATTACCAAAAACAAAATAAATATCAATATAATAATTTCTATTTTGGTTTAAAATCTTTACTTTTTTTTGAATATCCTTAAAATATATTATAAAGAAGGATTTTTATAATAAAAAATTTGCACTAAAATTATTCAGTAACCAGAAGAGGACTAATGAAAAAAATATCTATATTAATAATATCATTAATTTTTGCTGCCCTGATACCGGTATACTCAGCGCCATTAACCGGCGGAGTAAGTGAAATCGGCCGTGGAAATAAAGTTGTAGACGCTAAAACAAATGCTCCAATTTCCGGGGCCCGGGTTGCCTTACCTAAGGAGGGCTATAAAACATATACTGATAAGAATGGAAACTTTAGTTTAAATACTGATGTAAAAGACGATACGATTATGTCCGTGCAAAAAGACGGCTACAGACCGTTTTCAATAACAATTAATAGGGAAATTGCATCTAAACCTATGGTTTTGGGTATACAGAAAAGTGCAGCAATGGATGTTGTAATTGATTCTGATATGCTGCATCTTGGAGATGATAATTTTTCGAATGACTCTGCAAATGCCGGCGAATTTCGATTAGAAGCAATCGGGCCGTCATATACCAAAAGATTTATGATGACTGCAAATACATTAGCATATAATAATTTTTTAGTTATCGGTTCAATTATTGGTATAGATACCAAAATGGCGCGTTCCATGCGTCAAAATAGTATAAGAAATTCATATTCCAGTCCGCCGGAAGTCTTTTTTAACGGTAGAAAAATTGCGGAGATTAATCTCAATGGTGATAACCAGAAAATTAAACTCCCACGGGCTTTAATAAAACCTGATCAAACAAATGAGATAACAATTCAAACCGGTGTAAATCTTTTTCAAAGAGCCTATATTGATTATGACGACATAGAGCTGATGAACCTTTCAATACAAACAGAATAAATATTATATGAGAAAATTGTACACTGTTGTTACGGCCTGCATAAAGCCGTGTCCCAAAAGTTAAAATTTACAGGCGGGGGAAGAATTATAAACAAATGGGTTGGGGCATCCACGTAATTAAGTGTGCATAGTTTTATATTAAGAATCTCCCATGAACAACAAAATCCGCCCATATAACCGGCGGATTTTGTTATATATATATAAAATCACTACAATAGCAAATCCCTTAGCAGCTTAACGCCATTAATGCTTTTACTGAACGAGCATTGTCTCTTACATCTTCTTCTGAATGATTGTTAACAGTGTCTTCTAATATTTTAATTGCTTCAGTTTTATCTTCAAGTGCTAATAATTCATTAATAGTACTCATTGCAACAACTGTGCTCAGGTCATTAATTCCTTTTCCTGAATTAGAAATAACAACTTCAAGTGAATCATGAAGATTTTTCTTAACAAGTGCGCGGGAAGTTAATTCTCTAACTTCATCAATTGAAGAGTTTGTGCCAACTTCATTCAAAACATTGATAGATTCCGGATCTGTATGAATTGACAATGCATCTATAATTTTTCTAACGTTATCCATGTTCATAATTCATTCCCTCCTATGCAGCAATATTCATGCTCAATTCGTTAACTAACTTACTTTTCAAATCGGATACAGGCAGAGCTGCATATTTTTGAACATCTTTGCTATAATTAGCGGCATCCCACTTAGATTTGATAACGCGTCCGGCATCATAAAGACTTGGAACTCTTGTGTTGTTAAGCATGTCCCAGAACCCGGTAACATTATTTTTTACTCTATTGCAAAATGCTCCGATTGATTCAATACCTTGTCTAATGCTATTTCCAAAATTGTTAATAGATCCTACAAATGTAGAATACATTCTTTTTGTTTTGGAAATAATAGAGTTTGAAGTGTCAGCTTTTGAAGCTGTACCAAATACATCTGCGGTCAAAACATCCATTTTCATTCCTGATTTAGCAAACGGATTTGTGATCTCTTTCCCTATAGGGTTTGAATTTCTTGCAACGCTGGTCTCATATTTTGTACTGTTGAAAAGACGAGGCGCAATGCTTTTAATTGAAAATGCCATTCTAATAATCCTTTCTTTAACTGTAACAACTTTACACATATTAGAATAGCACAGCTACTGATATATCCATCAACCTTTTGGAGTATTCTTTGAGAAAAAAATTATACTTTTGTTTGAGATTTTATGATAAAATGTAATTATGGAAACCAAAGAATTTCAGGAATTAGTAGATGTTATAGCCAAATTAAGAGCACCGGACGGGTGTCCATGGGATCGTGAGCAAACCCATAAAACGCTTAAACCTAATATGCTGGAAGAGGCTTACGAGGCTGTTGACGCAATGGAAAGCGGTGATATGAAACATCTTAAAGAAGAATTGGGTGATGTGCTGCTGCAAGTTGTTTTACATGCCCAAATCGCCAAAGAGGAAGGGCAGTTTAATATAGAAGATGTTGCAAAAGGAATTAAAGAAAAAATAATTCACCGTCATCCGCATGTCTTTGGTGACGTCAAAGTAAATTCGTCTGCTGATGTTATGGATAATTGGGATAAGTTGAAGCAAGAAGAAAAAAAACACAGAAAATCTGTAATGGACGGAATTTCAAAATCCCAGTCGGCACTTATGAGTGCTCAAAAAATTAGCAAAAAGGCCGTTAAAACCGGGTTTGAGTGGCCGGATGAGAACTCTCTTTATGAATGCATATTCTCTGAGTTTGATGAATTTAAAGAAGCTGAAGCAAACCGCGATAAAGAACAAATGGAAGAAGAGTTCGGTGATATTCTTTTTGCCGTTGTTAACCTTGCACGATGGAATAAAATTGATGCAGAACAGGCGCTTTTAAAGGCTAATAAAAAGTTTATGGCAAGATTTCGTAAAATGGAAGAACTTGCCGAAAAGCCTTTAACCGAATATTCGTTTGAGGAGTATGATAAACTTTGGCGTAAGGCTAAAAAAGCTTTAGTAAACAATGCTTAATATGCTGGACAATATATATGAATAATAATGGTTCCGACACAAAACAAAAGCAGATTATTGCAGCAGTTATTATTTTAATAATTTTATTACTTGGTTGGTATTCCGGCCGGAAAATTTCCGAAAGTCTTTTAGCAGGTTCAAATAATCCGCAGCTATCAAGAATAGCGGAAATTATAAGAATGCCTTTCTTTTATGTAGTTGAATATCCTAAAATAATTCTGGAGCTTAGTTCCGGAAAATTCCCATACTATGCCCCGCCAAAACCTAAGCCGCAAAAGCAGTTTATAAAGTTCCCCGGTTATTAAACTATTTTGCAATATAGAAAACAAGATTCACGAGAAAATCCGCTACAAGCATGTAAACAGTTGATAAAATTGCGGCCTGGGTAGTTGAAATCCCGACTTCTTTGGCACCTCCGTGAGTTTCATACCCCTGAGTTGCACATACAAGAGAAATTAAACCTCCAAAAATCGACGCTTTTAAAAGACTTATGTATATATCGCGTGTAGATAACCATGCCCAAACAGAAAACATATATCTTTGCGGATGTAGATCAATAGTGAGTTTTGAAACAAGCATTCCACCTGCTATCCCGATGAATTCTGCCAGCAAAACAACCATAGGTACTGTGATTGCAGACGCAACTATCCTTGGTGTAAAGTAATACCCTACAGGATCAACCTTTAGAGTTTTTATAGCATCGACCTGCTCTGTTACTTGCATGTTAGCAATTTCGGCTGAAATTGCGGTTCCTGCTCTTGCTCCTATTGCCAACGCAACAAAACCCGGAGCGATTTCTCTTATAAGCACTATCGCAATGGTTCCGCCAATATATGCTTCTGCTCCGGACATTAAAAATTGTTTTGCAACCTGAATGGTTATTACTGCTGCTGCAATAAATGAAATAATCAATGAAATAGAAAGTGAATCATAACTAAGTGAAACGGCTTGTTCTATAACTGAAGAAAATTTTAACTGACCGGTGAACAGGTATTTCAAACATTTTATAAAATTTTGGGTACACTTCCCTAAAAAAGAAATCATATAATATCCTTTTAATTAATTTCACAAGTCCGCCGATTAAGGAGGACTTGTGAATGAATATGGTTTTAATATACCGGCATGCACCAGTGTTTGTATTTTGCAACTTTTCCTTTAACAATATCAAAGTAAAGTTTTTGGAGTTCTTTTGAAATAGGGCCGACTTTACCGTCCCCAAGAGTTCTGTTATCAATACTTGTAATCGGGCTGACTTGTGCGCCGGTGCCGCAGTAAAACGCCTCATCAGAAATATATAATTCTGTCCGGTCAATTGCACGTTCTTCTGTTTCTATGCCCAAATCTTTGGCAATTTCTATAATTGTATTTCTTGTTACTCCGACGAGAATATTATCGGTCTTAGTTGATGTAACAAGTTTCCCGTTTTGAACGAGGAATAAATTCATTGCAGAACCTTCCGTAACCTGACCGGCCTCATCAAGAACGATTGCATCATCAAAACCGGCGTTATGTGCATCGGTTTTAATTAACGCTGCATTAGCATATGATCCTGCAACTTTTGCCCTTGGAGGGATTGCATTATCACTGTTTCTTCTCCAGCTGGATACGCAAACCTTTAAGCCTTTTGAAGTATCAATATAATCTCCCATTTTGTTAGAAATTATCATGAATGAATCTTCATTATCAAACAAGCCCGGCCCGACTTTTTGAGCGGATTTATAAAGAGTAGGCCGCATATATGCATCTTGTTTATAATTATTTTTAGCCATTAATTTTTTAGTTATATCGCAATATTCTTCAACATTATAAGGTGTTTCCATGTACATAATTTTTGCACTGCGTATAAGGCGTTCATAATGTTCTTTTGCTCTAAAAACATACAATTGTTTTTCTTCATCATTCCAGTATGCTCTGATACCCTCAAAAACAGCTGTACCATATAAAAATGCGTGTGTTCTTACAGGAATAAACGCCTTTTCTGCTTCAACGAACTTACCGTTCATAAAATAAAATTCCGACATAATGCCCTCCTTAATCTTTTCTAATTGTAGCATAAATGAAAGATTTTAGGATATTTGGTTAAATTTTATTACATTCCTATTGGGGACCAATACTACTTCAAGTTTTTCCAATAATTTTTGTCTGTTAGTGCATAATATGTGCAGGCAATGCCATTTATCCCATATGAAGAACGTTGTGAACAATAATTGTTTTTATCGGTATAATTTGTTTCTTGTGAGCCCATAGGCAAGATTTTTCCATCATTCATCAGTTGAAAAGTAAATAAATCATGCCCATACTGATTTGGGCGTATAGCTCCGTTTACATCTACTGAAATGTATACTGCAAATGAGGCATCGGCCATATTCTCTATAAATATTATACTTCCATCAGACAGAATAAATTGTCCATCATCAAAAAGTGCTGGATCCAGGATTGCACCATTATAGTTTTTATAGTTTGATTTTCTATTATTGATATTTGAGGAATTAATCATTCCGCATTCAGGATCCGATGAAACGGCTTCGTGGCCGGCTCCACAATCTTTGATAACCTTAAAATAAGGCATAATAACTCCTTTTAACTTGTTATAACCAATATTTTTAGGTAATAGTCTTTCGCCGTTTTTTGCCTGATACATATCGAATGCCTGCTGAATAGCAGAATAATTTTTCTTTAATGCTGCCTCTAACTCCCTGTTTCTTGAATTATTAATAAGTGTCGGCAAGGTCATAGCAGCCACAACGCCGATAATACCAAGGGTTATTAAAACCTCTGCCAGTGTAAATGCAATTCGGCGAGGCGATAAATAGTATGGTAAAAAAACTTCTGCCAGAGTAAACGCGGCTTTACGAGTCGAGCGGAGCCTCAGGCACTGTGCTATTGTCTTATATTTAAAAATGAGTTTATAACGCTGTCCCGACACAAAGAATTTGCCGTAATGGCCAAGGGATAACGGTTTTAGGTGTAGCCTAGCCCCCCCCCCTATCGGGAAAATCCGCACTATGATTGAATTTTAGCATATTTAAAATCCTCCTTAAAATTATCTAGATAATATTCAACCCTATTATAGCATATTTTCAATGCAATTTCAAGCTAAGTATGCCTTACTTTTTTCTTTGGCGGAAAGAAAAAAGTAAGCAAAAAAGAAAGCGCTATGAGTCGTGGAACTTAATTTTTAGACGTGGACTTGACTATTTTTAGTCACAATGGGCGAACGTGCGCGAAAGAAATGAGCGCGATAGTTGATGTAGGTTGGGGTTTCCACCCCAACTTACTTTTTCTTTAGCACAAAGAAAAAAGTAAGCAAAAAAGAAAGCACTATGAGTCGTGAGACGTAAATTAAAAACAGATACTTGAAAAAATAAAAAAAT
>CALUYU010000071.1 GCA_944325075.1 Candidatus Gastranaerophilales bacterium | reverse complement strand
AATTCGCATAAATTTTCAAGTTCAGTTATTTTGAATTTGGTATTTTTAATAGTACCTATCTGTTCAATAAATCGGGATTTGACAAGTTCATCAAATTTTTTTATTTGCTTTTTACGCAAAGATATTATTGTAGTAATTTTATCTAAAACATTTGAAATTTCATTTTGCGTTTTTATATCTGGTAAATAAAAAGGCAAGGCATCAAATATTGGTTTCGTTAAATGTTTCATCGTTGCACCATGAGTTTCTGATATCGCCTTTTTTAAAATATTTTCCACTTGATATATATAGAAATTTTTGCAAATATTAACTTGCTTATTGAATTCTACTTTAAAGATATGCTGATTTAAAACAGCCTTTTCACCTTGCCATATATAAACTCCGATACTTGCCGACCATGATATTAATATATCCCCATCATTCACCTCATACTTTTTATCATATTCACCATTATATCTGTTAGTTTTATATGAATTACCAGTTAAATCCTGTATACGTATAATAGGTAAACCTGTATCAGACCAATCTTCTGGCTTAAAAGCATATCCGTTAATGTATGTTGCTACATCTCCCAATCTTACTTTCATAACATTTTCTCCAATTCATCAAGCCCTGCCGTTATTTCCATTTCCAGAGCATGCAGTTCTGCCATTATTTCACTTGTCGGCGGATATTCTACCGGTACATATTCCACTTTTTTGTATTTGTTAATAGATAAATCGTAACCGTTTTCTACAATTTCATCCTTTGGTACTAAAAAACTTTGTTCAGTGCGCTCGCGTTTTTCTTCTTCGGTAAGATTATGGAAACGGCTGATAATATCAGGTATATCGTTTGCTTCAATGGCAGTACGTTTATCATCAAGGCTGAAACCGTCGGCTTTCATATCATAAAACCATACTTTATCCGTGCCGCCGTGCCCTGTTTTGGTAAAAATTAAAATTGCTGTTGATACACCGGCATATGGTTTAAATACGCCTGAGGGCATGGAGATAACAGCACGCAGCTGATGATTTTCTACCAGTTCTTTACGAATAGCTTTATGTGCTTTGCTTGCGCCAAACAATACACCATCGGGTACTATGCAGGCACATTGCCCACCTTTTTTCAGCATACGCAAAAATAGTGCTACAAATAAAAGTTCAGTTTTTTTAGTATTAGTAACTGCTTTCAAATTGTCATTAATGCTTTCAGCATCTATGGAACCCTTAAAAGGTGGATTAGCCAGGCACATAGTAAACTGTTCAGTAATTTGATTTTGCTTAGACAAACTATCTTTATAATTAATTGCAGGATGGCTGATAGAATGCAGCATAAGATTCATAGCGGAAATTCGAAGCATAGTGTAATCTGTATCAAAACCTGTAAAAGCCGGTCCGGCAAAATGTTCCCATTGTTTAGCCGTCATCTGGTCTTCATAATTGCGGCGAATATATTCCGATGCTGACACTAAAAATCCGGCCGTGCCGCATGCCGGGTCACAAATTATATCGTCCGGTGTAGGTTGAAGTAACTCTACCATCATTTCACGAATATGCTTGGGTGTTCTGAACTGTCCATTTTGACCAGCTGCCGATAATTTGCTCAACATATATTCATACAGGTCACCTTGCATATCAAGCTCAGCAATGTCATGCTCATAAAGATCATCTAACCCAGTTATAATTTTCTGTAATAACTGCTCTGTAGGAATAAGGAAAATTGCATTGCTCATATAGCGTGCAAAAGCAGATGTACTTTCTTCAGCTTTACTTGATTCATCTTCAATCTCAACCAATTCGCCAAATTCATTAAAATCCGGCAAGCGGCCGCACTTCATACTTTTTATAGCAGGAAAGACTCTTTGAGAAATAATATCAAAAATTTGCCGTGAATCACGGTTCTTGAATTTGCTCCAACGCATAGATTGCCCAACTTCAGATTGTGGGAATATTTTGGGCATCTTCTCACCACTCATATTTTCAAAGTCCTCTGCTTCAAGCTCTTTCTCGTCAAGAGAACGAATAAACATAAGATAAGTAAGCTGTTCGATAACCGTTAAAGGATTTGTAATACCACCTGCCCAAATATCAGTCCATATCTTATCAACTTTATTTTTAATTATTCCTGTAATCACGTCAATTATCCCCCATATTGTCTATTTTATGGTTATAAATTTTAAAAATTAGTTTGAAGTATACTAAACATTGAACAACAAACATAAAATCAGATACAATTATCTAATTTTAATGATAGCACAAGCAATAAAATTCTACAAGAAAAGCACTATTTTTTCAGCATATAATGCCTGTTGTGAAATTTTTCACTCCCATAACGTCATTAGTTTACATAACACCTTTTCCTCTGTAAAAATTCACATTGTATTTTGAGATTATATATGACTTATTTAAATTAATTGCAAGGCAGCCAAAGTTTAAAACTATTATAGATAACAAAAATCGCTGTTGTTAACATAGATCAAACAACAGCGTCTAACATAAATTTTACTTATAAACATTATTTTAACAATCTCTAAAAATTTTGCGAACCGTTACATAAATCAAATAAATTACAAACAATATAAAAAATAAATTTATATTTACCGCCTCCCTCAATCCATCTGCAAAGTTAAATATTATACAACAGCTAATTATCATCAACAACATAGCACCAAAATTCCAAAATTTACTTAACCAATTAACTGTAATGAATATCAACAAGCTCAGTAAACCTGCGATGATAATAAAACAAAACATATATAAAATACAGCTCAGGATTAAATTTAATATTTCATGGGAAGGGCTTATAAAATTAAATTTATTTGCTCCAAAGCTGCAAATATTGTTAATTATAATCGTTAAACTTTTAATTCCTTTAAGCACTTCTAAAAAATCATATTTTATGGCTTCTGATTTTAATATCGTTGCCAAAAATGTAACTATGCTATAAAACATAAAGGCATAATATTTAGCATAGTATTTATTGATTATCATATCATACTTTTCTTGAAGTTCGTTTTCTTTTTGTACAATTTTTTGAATATATTGATGTTCAATATCTTCTCTATTCTGCGTTATTTTATTTTCAATCTCTGCTTCACCGTTTTTTATAACTTGCTCTCTTGTCTCCAATTCTTTCAATTTATTTTCATATTTAGTTTTAGCGACTGAAATCTTCTTTGCAGCTTCTTCCTCTACATAGGCCATTTTCTTTTTGAGGTCTTTGTTCTCCTCCAAAATATTGTCGGCCTCGTACAGCATCCCTATTTTTTCGTTCAACAATTTTATCGTTCCGCTCTTTTGTTGAATTTCGTTCTGCTGTTCTTGCGTTAACGATTTCATCTCTTGCATTACTGATAAAAGTTTTGAATTCTCCATATTCAATTCTTCGTTCTCTTGTGTTATTTGTCTGTTCTGTTGTGTTAATAGCTTGTTCTTCTCTTGTTCCTTGATGTAGAGGTCTTTCCAATTCTCTTTTACCAATAAGCAGTTCTGCATTTCGTTTAAATTCATTTTCCAATGTCTCCTTACTAATGTCTGCCTTAAATACTTCACTTAATCTTGTATCTCTAACTTTATTTCCAGCTTCATCAATAAAAAGTATCGTTTTTCTATTATTCCACACGGTCTCTATTCCATCTTTTTTGAGGATATTTATAAAATCGTCTTTATTAACAGCATTATTTTGAGCATCATTAACTTTAGCATAAACATTCAAAAGCCATGAAGAATAATTTTCATGCACTGATTTTTCAAGCACCTTTTGTACTTCCATTGATTGACCGCCGATGCTGTTAGTTTGGCCTTTAACAGGTATGGTAAGCCCTTGTTCTTTCGACTGCTCTATCAGGCGATTTTTAAATTTATTTAAATCATACTTATACCAACGCACCTTTTGTCCCGTTTGATAATTAACAGCATTAACTACAATATGGGCATGTTTATGAATTTTATCATCGTGCCCACAAATAAGTATTTGATGTCCTTTAAAATTAGGTGTATTCTCGGCAAGTTTACGGGCATTATCCATCACCCGTTCTAGCCCTACTTTTGCTGCTTCATCTGAAGATAATGAATATACTAAATGTATGCACTGCACACCTTCATGTTTATCGAATTTATCCCTAATATACAACATTTCAAAACTGGCAGTCTGTGCGTTGCAATCAATGCCGTCCATGAGAAAATTATCCAGTTTATTTTGACGAGAAACGTAATCAATGGTTCTTTTTAATGATGCCCCACTTCTAACTGCCTTAATAATAGCCATACTTTTCTCACTTCCTCAGTTAATCTTTTCAGTTCCCATTCTTCAACTAAATTTAACGTGTTTACTTTGCGTGCAATTTGATTTATATTGACTCCAATTTTCCTTATTTCTTCTTCAATGCCGTCAATATCATGCAGTTTGCGTATCTCCGCTCCAATAATTGCACGATAAATAAATTCCCGTTTGGACAATCCTGTCTGTGCTATTTTAGCAATAGCTGCATTATATTCTTTATCATTAAGACGTATTAAAAGAATTCTTTTTCTTTTACGATTTGGCTCTGTTGTACTCATAGTTTTTTCTCCGTTTTATTGGCTGCGTTAAGCAGCATGGCAACTTGTAAAGTTGCCGTTTGCAGCAGCTCCGCCGTCCTTACGGCCGTTGAATGCTGCTGCAAACAAGGGGGTCGAGGGGGAAGTATACCCCATCGCAAGATGCAAGTGGAATTCCACTTGCCAATCTTGCCTGTTGCATAAAGCAACAGTGCGGCGCCGGTTTACCACAAGTAAATGCACAGTGTTAACGTAAAAACATTGCCGCTTTAAACCGTAGCAGAATGTTTTTACAGTTAATCTGTGCTGTTTACGGTAAATCGGCGCTTCTTATTTTTTTGTTTCACTTTCTGCTTCTAAAGTATTTATATATTCTTTTATCTTAACTAAATCAGGTATAGATAACATTTGCAACTTTTCTACAATACTTCTGGTATGTTCGCCAATTCTAATTGGAATGGTTTTAAATCTATATTTTCTTTTTCTTCCTGCACCATTTCTTTTGCCACCCCAATTATCTTGATTTTGTACAGCTTTTAATTTTTCATAAAATAGTTTTGCCTTAGATGACACAATTAATGCTTTCTCAGAAGGATTATGGCTAAATTTTATACCTTCCAAAGACTTTGCCCTTGAAATTGCAACATATAACTGCCCTTCAGCAAAACAATCAGGATTTATAACAAGATTATCAAATGTTTGCCCTTGAGATTTATGGATTGTGATTGCGTAAGCTAACCTTAAAGGAAGCTGCGTAAACTTGCCAATTTCTTTTTTGATTATTTGCTGCATATCACCTATACCGTAAGTCCAATTACGCCAGGTGTATGGTTCAACTATTGTTGTTGTCCCATTATCAAAAGTAACTTCTATTCCGTTTTCCATAAATTTTTTAACATATCCTAAACTTCCGTTTTGATATCTATCATTTTTATCATTAACAAGTGCAACAACTCTTGTTCCAATTTTAAATGTTAATTTTTTATCTATTGGTAGCTCCTGCCATTCACCGGTAATAACAGCATTAAAACATTTACTTCTACCACCAATTTGTTTTATCTGTTCAAAATTAATTTTATTAACATACGAATTTTTAGCAGCAATTACAACAGCACTATCAACCAAAGGATTACTTTCAGTCTTTTTTGCAATCCAATACAAAGCATTTATATTTCCAACTCTTACTTGATTTAATTTGCGTACAAACTGTATATCGGTCTGTCTGTATACTTCTTCAAGCACGATACATTTAAAATTTAATTTATTCCAATATTTAGACTGAAAAGGAAATAAAGTTTCTTTTTCTTTACTTATAGGCGGAAGTTGCATAAAATCGCCGGACAAAATTATTTGCTTTTTAGAGATACCCGGGATTTCTGAAAGCATATATAACTCTTGGCAAATAAAATCAAAAATATCATGGCTGCACATACTAATCTCATCAATAATAACTGTCTTAGCTGCAATCAATGCTTCATTTACTTTTCTCGTACTGTCAAATCGCATTTCATCAGTAGGTATATTAAACAATTTATGTAATGTACAACCTCCTATATTCAAGGCCGCTATTCCTGTTGGAGCACAAACAACAACATTGTTTTTACTTTTTAAAAATTCTTTCAAAACATATGATTTTCCAGTACCAGCGCCGCCTGTTAAAAATACATTTTCTCCGTCCAACATGTACTTTAATGCGATTTTCTGTTTTTCATTCATCGCCATTATTATCAGCCTCTGTTTTGTCTAATTTAGCCAAAATAACTTTATCCCACATTGCTGCTAAAGATCGTTCCATGGAAGGCAAAACTTCTTGATATACCTTGCGGGTAAAAGATGGATCCGAATGGCCTAATCTGATAGAGGCAGCTTTAACATCAGCATTATGCTCTAACAGTAAACTACAATGGCTTCTTCTTATGCCATGAAATGTAAAGTTTTCATTTATACCTGCTGCCTTAACCATCCTTACAAAATACCTGCGCCTAAAATTCGAATAATTAAATGGTGTACCATTAGTATTCGTAAATACCAAATTGTAAATATTTTGATAGCAATCACCCATCGTCAAAGCAAACTCTCTTTGATAATTAAAAAATTGCAATAATTCATTTATTAAAACAGCTGGTGCAGCTATATTACGCTTAGAATTATTTGACTTCGGCTCACAAAAAATCTCTTCAAATGTTGCTTCACTTTTATTTCGTGCTAATTGCTTGTTTATAACAATATACCCTTGTTGGATATTAATACAGTCCCACGTTAACCCGCATATTTCAGAAATACGCATACCGGTCGAAAATGCAAGTAAAATTAAAATATAATTCTGCTTAACAATATATTGCGTTGCCAATCCATTTTTCCTGAATCGAGGATTATCCAAAGTTTCGTAAATATAATCGCCATTTTTTACAATATTCAGAAAACGAATAGTTTCTTCATCAGTCAAAGATATAGGTTCTCGTACTTGGTGCCCATGAACTGGCTTTGTTGCCCTAACAGGATTGTAATCAATCAGTTTATTTTTTATGGCATCATCATAAACCATAGAAAAATATTTGCGTATATGATTTATGCTTGCTGAGCTCAGTCCACCACCTTTAAAATGCCCATTAACTTTTAGTTCGTTAAAGTAACGTTGTAATTCAAAAGCCGTTAGCTCTTTTAGCTTTTTTTGTCCGAAGCGCATTACTATTTTGTTTAAATGCCCTTCATAAATACGTCTTGTACTTGGCCTTATTTCATTTTTCTTGAATTCATGTAACCATATATTTATCCATCTTTCTATAGTTATATCTTTGGATAGCTCAAGACCTCTATTAATATTATCAACCGTATCTTTGAGTTTTTTTATTACTAATGCTGTTGTTTTTCCATATATCTTTTTATGTTTCATGACACCATCTATTAATAAACTACCTTCCCAACACCAGCGGCCATTAGTTTTATCCCAGTAAAGGCTACCAGATCCAAATGGTTTTAATTCACTACTTTTCATCATACGTCACCAGCTTATAAGCAGCAGAATTGCAAAACTGGTAAACCCACCTCGCCGGAATCAGTATTCGTTTATTGGCCTGCACAACAGGAACTTGACCTCTCCTGATCATTAAATAAATACTTGCTTTCGACAGTATGTCAGAACCGATATAATCAGAAAATTGTTTAACTGTATAAAATCTTTTTTCGCTGCTCACTATTTGACTCATTTTGGTGTCGATATCTACGTTATCCATTTTTTCTCCGCCTTTCTTTTATTGAATTACTATCCCAGAGCTTACTTAAAGTAGAGGTTCTCATATGCAGTTTAGAAGCAATGTATGTTATATTATCACTATTCAATATAAATTCAGGATTTTCTCTCTTAAAAAGTTCAATAATTTGTAACCGCTTATTAAGTCTATATTTTTCCTGCCTTTGAGCAGATAAAGATTTCACTTCTTGCTTTTTCTTTTTATCTCTATATTGGCGTTGTCGTATCGCTTCTGGTCTATCACTTAGATATTTAATTCCAGATTGTGACGTAAGTTTATAAAACTGCGTGAGTAGTAAAGCTCCCTTTATATCATTTGTAACTATATCATTATTTTTGTTATCACTTATTTCGACAATTTTTACTAATTTTAACTCAATAAAAAATCTAAGCGCAGTATCAATATCCATCGAACTAAAATTACCACCCAATGGATACAGCTCTTCCTCAAGTTGCTCTATAATAGTGGTATATTCAACCTGCCAATATATGTATCCATTTTGACGCACAGCAATACTAAGTAGTTGCATGTATAACACAGCTAAGGCATATCCATTGCTTAATTTAAGCATTTTCTGAATTTTCGCGTTAAGCCAAAATTGCATGTTGACTTGATAAAATTTGAGAGCAATTAATTTTCCCATCTACTCACTCCACGTTAGTTTTATAAATGTAGTTCTATTATGTGATTTTTATTTTACTACTGTCTTTTTTATTAGTCAACATATATTTTACCAGTTTATTCTACTTATATGTGTATAGTTTGTAAAATAACGTTTATTTTGTTATAATTTTAATAAGCTACAGAATTATCATCTTTAAGTTACTAACTTTGCGTAATAGCAATTTATTATTATATTCAAGAGGTTAACAATGAATCCAAAAGATGTTTTTGCTGAAAACTTTAAAGTCATAAGATTAGCGCATGGATTAACTATGAATGATATGGCGCTTTTACTTGGATTTAAACAAAATTCTGCTATTGCTCAAATTGAAAAAGGAAAGCGTGGCACATCCATTGACATTTTAGTAGGTATTACTTCATTATTCTGCGTTTCGCTTGATTGGCTTTTAGGTTTTAATAATAATATTTATAATATAGCTTTAATCGAACGACAGGAATTGCTCATATTTTCTGTACCCATTGGTAGAGGTCATTTATTTTTTGAACTTGTGCCAGAAGAATATAAAGATGCAAATAAAAGAGCAAAATTTTATAGCATCAAAGAAAGAGCTAATATTATATATTTAGTTTATTATGCTAATTTTCTCAGCAGAATTGCACCAGAATTACAATTAAGTCAAGAGGATAGCAAATCATTTATAATAAAAGGTTATCAATTTTTTGAAAGTTTAAGAAATATAAATAGACGTCAATTTAAAACACGAGAATCTGAATACGAATTCGTTATTACTTCACTTAATGAATTACTTAATTCTCCTGAACATTTTATTGAAAATGATAACAACGAACGAATCCCTTCAGGAAAAGATCTATGTATGTTCGATATTGAAAAGCAAATTCAGAACTTAAATAGAACTTATTAAATAAAAAAGGAAATGCTCAGCGATATTATAACGCAGCATTTCCTTTTTTATTTTATTTATATTATAGTGACATTTGTAACGCTTTTTTGTTTTACAACTTCGAAGTCCCGCATGAATAGGGAATCTACGCGCCTATAAAAATCAAATTCTGTAACGTAACAGAAGTAACAAAACGTAACAAATTGTTACGTTTTGCGTTACAGAAAGTGAAAAATATCTAAAAGCGGCATCGTCTTCTCTTTTTTGCTTCTCTTATTTTTTGACTGTTTGTATAAATATAAAAAGCCGCGTATAATTACACGACTTTATTTTTAGTGGTGATCCCGGGCAGATTCGAACTGCCGACCCTTCGCTTAGGAGGCGAATGCTCTATCCAACTGAGCTACGGAACCTTGTATGATTTTATTAAGTTTTGAATATTTATTCTGTTTTTTAGGAGCGACCTATATGTTAGGAGGCGAATGCTCTATCCAACTGAGCTACGGAACCGAATATTAACTTATTAAGTGTATCACAGTTTTAAGCAG
>CALUYU010000070.1 GCA_944325075.1 Candidatus Gastranaerophilales bacterium | reverse complement strand
GTTTTCATTAATACATTCTTAATAAAACCCTGTTTTTAATACGGATTTCTTATAATATTCTATTTCATTGGGTACATACACATTAACTCTGAGAACAAAGCATTATCCCCCTATTTCCGACCTTTGTTTCGGTTTTGTATCAATTATGATATATTTAACTTATGCAAATTAAAGAAATAACTACGAATAAAAAGGATTATATGGATATTCTATTAATCGGCGATGAAGATAAAGCAATGATTAACAAATATCTGGAATCGTCAAAACTTTTTGCTTTGTACGATAATGATATCTTGACATCAATCTGTGCTGTTATGGAGATTGATAAGGAAACCGTTGAAATAAAAAATCTTGCAACTTATACGCAGTATCAAAATAAAGGCTATGCCTCAGCATTGATTAATTTTGTCTGTAATAAATATAAAACAAATTTTAAATATTTAATCCTTGGAACCGGAGAAAATAACAATACCTTGAAATTCTATAAAAAACAAGGTTTTCAAGAAACTCACAGACTAAAAAACTTTTTTATTGATAACTACCCGCACCCAATTTTTGAAAATGAAAAGCAGTTGGTAGATATGATTTATTTAAAGAAAATTTTATAATATTCCAACCTTAAGAAAAAACTTCCGATTTTGTTTTAAAATTTTTAAAAGTTTGCGGAACTGGACTGTTCCAAAATAATCAAATTATCCGTATAGTTCAAATTCGGTGCGTATCTCACTGATAATATACAAATCTCAATCTATCCGTACAGTCCAGAAAAAGTCCAGTTTTCCAGTTTGATTTTTGGGGAACACTTAATTTTTCCGACCCGAAAACGCCCACACAAAGCCTACTTTACCAAAATAATCTATCTAGCCGTACAAATCAACCTGGACAAAAAACTACACTACATTTGGAAAACCCTAAAAAAGCTAAAAAACTGGAAGTATCTGTATTCGACACTTCCAGTGAAATGGTTGCGGGAGCTGGATTTGAACCAACGACCTTCGGGTTATGAGCCCGACGAGCTACCAGACTGCTCCATCCCGCGATATTCTATTTCAGGCACCTGATAACTACCATTATCATTTACCCCCACCCCATTATTAAACGCTAAAAAACAAAAATCAAGCCCCATGATTTTTTATTAAAAAATAGACCTCCATAAAATTGGGGATATAAGTCCTGTGGATTGGAAAAATTTAAACTAAAAAGTTTAATATAAACCTTCTAAAAATAATATTATGGCAACCGGTATTCCGAATATTAAAGATAGTATAAAAATAAATGGAGATGCATTTTCATAAATATTATAAACCCCAACCCAATATTTTAGAGCCGGTTTTTCTAGTTCATCTATTGAAATTTATCGGCAAAAATTTTTTTGGTCTTTGGGCAAGATTCCTTCTGTTACTCGTATATTCTAAAATCTATTTACCATGTTGGTTAATTTGTGCTAACAAGTTTGTGTTTTTTACTGGCAAAATTGTTTCCTGTACAGTTTTACTACTTGTTTTTATATGTTTCGGTTCATTGTCTGTTGGGGGATCTGCAAATACACGGGGATCATCTATCTTATTCATTGCCTGCATTATTCCTATTTTTCCGGCTTTTTTCTGGATGTTTGTCAACCAGGCATTAAATGCATATGGTATTGAGAATATTATTCCCAATATTGGCACGCCAGCTACAAGCCCTGTTCCTATTAGCGTTTTATAGTTTTTCCAGTTGTTTAGTCCGGTCTGTTTTACAAGATCCGGCATGACTTTATTTAATTTTGTAGCTGCCCATAGCTGGCTGCTCTCCGTGATAAGATTCCTTACCCATGTTGCGACTTTACCGGTTTTAAGATGCGGTTTTAGCAGCTCTTCAAATACTTTTCTATTTTGTATACTTTCAGATAAACCATTTCCGTTTTTACTTAAATTTTTTACTTCTCGTTTTAATTTATTATACGCTGTGAGAATTTCTTTTGACTTAGGTTTCTTCAGGAAGTATTTTAGGTTATTGCTTGTTAATGCAAGATGAAATTCATGCATAAGCTTTTTATCTTTTTTTAATGTATTATATAGGTTATTTACAGCATTTCTGAGCGTGGAGTCTTTTTTCAGACCTATATTGGTAATTGTGTTTGCCAGTTTGGATATAGGAAATTTGCCTTTTGCGGCTGCAATGGCAATCCAAATTGAGGCTCCGCCTATACCTAATCCCCATAAATTCCCCATAACGTTTTTCGCAATTTCACAACCCGCTTCTACGTCTTCGGAATAGCGCTGGGACATTTCATCTATTTCGTCAAAGGCTAAAAATACTTTCTTTTGAAGTTTTTCGGCATCTTTTCTCTGTTCATTGCTTATTGGTATTTGCTCAAATGCTTTTTGCAATTTCTCCTGTTTTTGTGCTATGTTCTTTTTATAATTATTATATTCTTTTTTGTCTTTTTGGTATGTGTTGAGAAATACAAAACTATTGGCAATTTTTTCAAAAACTGTTTTTTTCTGTTCGGGAGCTTTAACTTTTTCTGCTTTTTGCATGTCCTCATCTGAGTATGCCATAAGTCTTGCCGGGTTATTCAGCAAATCTTTTCGAGCAACATAGCGGCCTACTTTAGAGGCTTCTTTTTGTACTACTGTTCCGCTTGTAGAAAGGCTGATGCTTGTCAGCAATGGCACAAGAAATGAAATTGGTGTACGGATTTTTTGAGGTAATTTTAACAGTTTCATTACTGAATTTATTACAAATCCGGCCGGGATTGCAATAAGCCACGACAGCATTCCTAGCGTGTCAAATGCGTTTTCTATATTTTCAGAATACTCTTCTGCCTTTATATTAATTTCTTTTACTGCATCAACTATTAATTCCTTATCTTCATTTGCGGTTTTGAGCTGCTCCGGCGTAAGGTTGAGGGATTTAAGTTTTTCAATTTCTTTGTCATCTTTTGAGGCAAGCCATTGTTTGTAGGCTTTTTCATCCCGTCCGATTGCTTGCAATTCCTTTATAATTTTTATAAGTCCGCTGCGTTCTTTTTTATCAGGAATTTTTTTTGCAATTTCTTCTGCCTGGGCAATTTGTTCCGGAGTATAAATTACAAAGTTTGTTATATCTTTTAAGTCATTTTGTTTTGCCTGGTAACGTCCTATACGAGAGGCTTTTTTCTGTTGGGAATTACCCCATAAGATCATTCCGGCAGCAAGCCCAAGCGTTATGACTGTATTTGCTACCAGAGCATATATCGGAATTTGTTTTCCTGCTTTACTCAGACGTTGATTTAAAAATTTTAATTCGTTAAGCTGTGCCTCTTTTATTTCTTTGGGTAATGAGTGGTCAGATAATTTTTGTTTAACTGCATTAATTTTATTTGTTATTTTATCTGTTACAGATTTATGTATATGGTTTGTGGCAGCCTGCCCGGCCAACGATCCGGCCATAATTGTAACTGCTGCAGCAATTCCTGTGGCTTGTTCCATATCTTCACAGTTATCTTCCGAATAACGATCCAGGATTTCTGTCGCCCGAATAACTGTTTCGGCTTTTTTAGAAGTTAGTTCTACTTGATCTTCCGGAAGTTCCAGGGTTTTGGCAAGATATTCTTTACGGGCACGTTCATCTGCCTGGGCTTGTTCCCATTGATCATATTTATAGTAATTATTTTTTACATTTTTTATTGAGTCAAAAAATTGTCCCATTTCCGGAATATTTCCCCCTATATTATTATAAAGTTGAAAAATTCTTAAATTTGTCTTTTTAGCAGCAGATTATTATAAATCTTTACATATGCCCGGGCGGGTAATAGTTTTTGCTTGAAGTTTTGAATAAAACATAAATATGAAAACTTTATTTAAAATTATCGGAGTAGTAATATTATCCGCGTTAATTATTTTAAGTATCTGGTTGTTAATCAGAAGGATAAGTTATACTCATATTACAGCTGTTTTTGATGAGGCCGCGCCATTCCCGCCTAACATGCAGGTTTTTTATAAAGGGTTTAAAATTGGGCGTGTAGTTAAAGTTGAACCTAATGATGATTACAGTGCAACGCTTGTCAGGATAGATCTTTTTCCTAATGATGTAAGAATTCCGGATAATGTTTCTGTCAGGATAAAGACTTACAAAGATGATTTCGACTATGTTGACATTGTATCTCCGGAGCTTGCCAGTACTGAATTTTTAAAAAACGGTTCACAAATCAAAGGGAAAACAACGCTTAATATTGATGAATTTTTCAATAAGCATATTGAAGAGGGAAATTTTGATGTACTTATTCAAGGGCTTGCAGACATGATGGAAGGAATAAACGAAACAGTTAAGCAGGCTGGCGGTCTTGTTGGGGATCTGCGTGAAACCGTGAAGGCTATGAGGCCTAATTTAGTTACTGCTTCTGGAAACCTTTCAAGCATTAGTGGAAATTTTTCAAGCACTTCTTTAAAGATTAACAACTCAGTTAATCAGAGAACATTAGACCAAACTATGAACAATCTTGAGCAGTCGACAAAGAATCTTCAGGGGATTACAAGAAACATTGATTGTGCGACCAGAAATCTTACCCAGACAATGAATAATGTATATTGTATTACTGAAAATGTTAGTGAGATTACGTCAGGAATTAATAATACACTCCAAAAGCCTATGGGAGGGGCCCGACTTATATTTGGGAAACCGGTTCCCGGCTGCAGCAAGTAAACTAATGATAATTAACTTTATTCTTTCCGGTGCCTGAAGCAATCATATTGAAGTATAAAATTTAAAGTTTATTTATTGTTCACTTTTTCTTTTTGAAAGCGTGCAAAAAGAAAAAGTGGTGCCAGAGGCACTTCACTATTATACTACACTCTTTATGTTCAATGAAATATTACTGTAGGTTGGGGGGGGGGGGGTAACGAATCTCAAGGGAGACAAGGGTTTTTGTCAAAAATGCCTTTCTTCAAAATTTTCTCCAACTCAAAGTTTTCTGTATCAGATAAAAATAATTTTAAAAATAAAGTAGGTTGTGGTTTCTACCCCAACAAAAATAATGAAACTCAAAAATCAAACAGCTGTCATCCAGAACTTGCATCTCCTCTAGTTGCCGACGAAAAGAAGGCTTACAAGGGAGGGTGCTCGCAGAGTATTTCAGGATCTAGCCACCGGCAAAAATGTGCGGACATTTGCACTCAAAAATTTAATGTTGGGCTGAAAGCCCAACCTACATCTACTGCCTTTACATTGGCGGAAGTCCTAATAACCCTTGGCATAATCGGAGTTGTTGCAGCTATGACTTTGCCGACATTGATAGCAAATTATAATAAGCAGGTAGCAGCGACAAAGTTAAAGAAATTTTATACAATAATGAATCAGGCAGTAAAACTTTCGGAAGCTAAATATGGAGAGTTTCAGTATTGGGATAATAGTTTTACCGGCTATGATTCTGCATCAATGGAAGCCTGGTGGGATAAATATTTTCGACCACACGTAAAAACATTAAAAATAGATGAGAGTAGCGGCAGATCTATAACTGTATATCTCGCTGACGGTACAAAATTACGAATATTAAATCATTATACTGATGGTTCTGATCCTTCAGCTTCCGTGTCAGCAATTCATCTCTTTTTCTATCTTAATGCGAGTAATAAATCAAATATAATGGGTAAAGATTGCTTTACATTTTTTATTAATGTCAAAACCAATAAAAAGTGGGCCGCGGTAGAACCATATAAATTTGGCTGGAATGGTAAAAGAAATGATCTTATAAACAATGCTTCTTATGGCTGTTCTGCTTCATCTTCCGCAAATGCTTATTATTGTGCTGCTTTAATTCAGATGAACAATTGGGAAATACCGGATGGTTATCCGTTTAAGTTTTAACTAAACTAGCTGATTCAGGGAGTAAATTATATGGAGTTTACTCAATAATTTCATAGAGTGTTGGTGCTTCCTGCACGCTGACATTATTAAGAGGTACTCTGAGTATTTTTGCACAAAGTTTTCTGTTTGCGTACTCAATAGTTATAATGTCACCTTCTTTAACTTTTTTTGCTGCTTTAGCCGGGGCCCCGTTTACAAGCACACGCCCCATGTCGGAAACCTCATTGGCTACCGTTCTTCTTTTTATTAATCTCGATACTTTTAAAAATTTATCTAATCTCATTTCTATCTTTCTTTACTGCTCTTTACATTTTATCACAAGATAAAAATCCATGTTATAATTATTGTAAAGAATGGAGTAACATGTTAAAAAAATTTATTATATTATTTCTCTTAATAATTGTTTCGCATTGCGCTTATGCCGGAGAAATTAGGTTTGTCCAGGTTTCAGATGTTCATTACACTACAAAAAATGATTATTCCACAGAAGTTCTTAAAGCTGCTGTTAAAGATATTAATTCTCTGGATAATATCTCATTTGTCGTTTTTACCGGTGATAATATTGATTCTTCCAAGGCTGAAAACCTTGAAGGGTTTTTAAAAATAATCAATAAACTTGATATCCCGTATTATATTGTTATAGGAAACCATGATGTTTTTAAAAGCAACGGACTTTCCAAGCAAAGGTATATAGAAATAATAAAAGAGCATAACTGGTTTTACAGACCATCAAAACCTAATTATGTGTTTAAGCGTGGAGAGTTTGTGTTTATTGTCGTTGACGGGGCAAAGGAAACTATTCCCGGAACTACAGGTTATTATAGAGCAACTACTCTTGAATGGCTTGATAAACAGCTGACTAAATATAATAATAAAAAAGTTGTTCTCTTACAGCATTTTCCGATTCTTCAGCCAATTGAAGAGCGTTCCCACAGCGTTTATCAACCTGAAAAGTTTTATGAGGTTCTAAATAAGCATGATAACGTTATTGCTGTAGTATCAGGCCACTACCATATGAATAAAGAGAAGATGGAAAATGGAATTTATCATATTAATTCTCCATCTCTGATGTCTTCTACCAACCCTTATAAAATTATTGATATTGTTACCACAAAAGGTTTCTCTCCAATGATTTATACTCAATTGCGGGAAGTGGATCTTCATTAAGCAGTATTGCTTTTTTTATGCAGTAATATTATAATTTAAATTATAAAAAGTATTTTAGAAGGTAAAAGAAGGATTAATGAGCGAGTATTCAGGTATTATATTTAATTTATTTGTAATAATTCTATTATTATTTTCAAATGGTTTTTTTGTTGCTTCCGAATTCGCAATGGTTAAGGTTCGAAAAACCAGAATAGAACAACTTGTTAAAGAGGGGAATTTTAATGCAAAAATTGCTTTAGAGGCAATCAAAGATCTCGATAAATTTATTGCTGCGGTTCAACTTGGAGTAACAATATCAAGTATCGGCTTAGGATGGGTTGGAGAAGGTACTCTTGCTAAAATAATTGAGCCATTGTTCGTTTTTCTTCCAGGAATTAATCAGACTATTGCAACTCATACTGTTTCGGCTACTTTATCCTTTGCTTTAATTACATTTTTACATGTTGTACTCGGTGAACTTATTCCAAAATCAATTGCTCTGGAGTATACTGAAAAAACTGCTCTTTGGGTTGCAAGGCCTATGCAGGGTATTACTTTTATATTCGGACCGTTTATATGGGCGTTGAATGGTTTTGGAAATTTTGTTCTGAAAATGATGAATATTCCTCATTCACATAAAGCTTCTCTGGTTCATTCAACGGAAGAACTTGATATGCTTGTTAATGCCAGTTATAACGGCGGTGTCCTTAATGAAACTGAAAAAGATATGCTTCATAATGTTTTTAAATTTTCTGACCTTACAGCCAAGCAGGTAATGGTTCCGCGTACTGATATGGTATGTATCTCTATTGATATGAACCTTGATGACTTGAATAAGCTTGCGTTGGAAAGCCAATATACACGCTACCCGGTTTATGATGAAGATATTGATCACATTATAGGACTTGTGCATGTAAAAGATTTGTATTCTCTTTCTATTAAAGATGAAGTTTGTCCTATAAAAAATATTCTTAGAGATATTTTGCTTGTTCCGGAAACAATTACTATGGATAATCTTGTCTTGGAGTTTAAAAAACGTAAAGGACAGATGGCAATTGTTGTTGACGAGTTTGGCGGAACTTCAGGGTTGATTACCTTAGAGGATGTGCTTGAAGAAATTTTCGGAGAGGTTCAGGACGAATTTGATGAAGAAGAAGAATGTGATATTAAGGAAATCGGGGAAAATACTTATATTGCAAATGCGATGATGCGGCTTGATGAAGTATCTGAATTTTTCAAGCTGGATAAAGACGATCTTGAAGATGACGATGTTGATACAATCGGCGGTTTTGTTGTGAAACTTCTTGGAAGAATTGCTGAAGTAAATGATGAAGTTGAGTTTAAAGATCTTACGTTTATAGTTAAAGAAATCGACGGGGCAAGAATAACTAAACTTGAAATCAGAAGAAAAGTTCACAAAGAACAGGAACCGGAGTCCGACGAAAACTAGTCGGGACAAAACCGAGGGGGGGAGGCGAGATGAATTGGCCTCAAATTTTAAGCTTACTGTATTTATTCACATAAACCGTCTGCCAAAAATTCTGATATATTTTTTATCTTAGGAGATTTTGCATTTATTCCTTTAAGACTGATTAATCCTTGACGTAACCCTATAATGCAGGCCGGACATGCTGTTAAAATAATATCCGGGGTTACTGTTAAAGCCTGTTTTATTTTTTCTTTTGATATTTCAATGGACAGTTTTCTGTTTGTTATTGCAAACTGGCCGGCAAATCCGCAGCAGCTGTCATAATCAGGCATTTCAACATATTGAACATTTTCACAATTTTTCAATATTTTTTTTACAAAATCATCATTCTTTAAGTGACAAGGTTTATGAAATGTTACCCGTACCGTTTTTTTAAATTTAAACTTAATGTTTTTCTCTGCAATATATTCCCCTATTGTTAGAACTTTCTTATTTATTCCCGGATAATTTCTTAAGGCATCTTCACAGCTGGCACAGTCTGTTAAAAGATATTCTCCATCCGAATTATTTATTATGTTAAGGTTGTATTCTTTTACGTCATTAAATCTTTCTATATTTCCGCTTGAGGCAAATGGTACGCCACAGCATTTGAAATTTTTTTCAATTAATTTAATATTAATTTTGTTCAAAATTTTCTTTACAGCCTTTTCGCTTGACGGAAAAATTTGATTTGCACAGCCTTTAAAAAATAAAAGAGTTTCCGCTTCTGAACCTGATATGGCGGATGTTCTTGCTTGATTAAATTTTGAAAATATCTCAAGGAATGTATCGAAAATTTTTTCGGATTGTAGAAATCGGATAATTTTACCTTCAAAAGAATTTTTCAGGTAATCATGTTTTGCTGTTTTAAAAATTTCACAGACATCAATCCCGCTTGGACAGAAATCTTTGCACTTTCCACATTTTAGGCACATTTCTAAATACTTATTAATATTTTTATTAAGTTTTAAATCGCCTTTTATAACTCCGTCAAGCATAACAAATTTCCCGCGGGAAACGGCGCAGTCATTTCCGGTAATTCTGTAAACAGGACAGACTGACTGGCATAATCCGCATTTCGAGCATTTGTTAATTTCTTCTGAGTAATCTTCCAGTGTTTTCATACTTTCATGTTAGCACGAAAACAATACCCGAACATGTATTGTAATTAGCAGGTTTTTCTTCACCGCCTGGGCGGTAATTTGACCAAATGATAGACAGAAATTCATTCGTATTTCCATGTTATGTATCACTATAGCGCTCATTATATTCGCGTACGTTCGCCAATAGTTAAAAGTAGGTTGGGCTTTTAGCCCAACAACATAAACAATTCCCTTTGCGTCTCCGACAGCGCAGCGTCATAATGTCGAGCCTCAGGCACAAAAAGAAAGCACTACGAGTCGTGAGACTTGATTTATCTTGTTAAAGTACTTTTAAACCAATTCCCATTGCGTCCCGGACAGCGCAGCGTCATGTAAGAGGGGGCTACGCCCCCCTT
>CALUYU010000069.1 GCA_944325075.1 Candidatus Gastranaerophilales bacterium | reverse complement strand
AAATACTCTGCGAGCACCCTCCCTTGTAAGCCTCCTTTACGTCGGCAACAAGAGGAGCTGCGAGTTCAGGATGACATAGAGAATTTTTTATCAACCTTTTCTCTATACGGCCAACACAGCTCAATGTAGGTTGGGGTTTCACCCCAACATAATATTTATTTACGTTTGATACAGAAAACTTTGATTTGGAGAAAGGTAATTTTGACAAAAAACCTTGTCTCCCTTGAGGTTCGTTACCCCCCCCCCCCGTATACCGCGCTATACTTGACTTTTCCATGTGGTTACCTCCTTTTTCTTTCATTATACATTATTTTTCTAATTTTGCAAGTCTTAGGTTTGAAATAATCCCACGACACATAGTGCTTTCTTTTTGCTTACTTTTTGTGCCTGAGGCACTGCATTACAATGTCCGCCGACAGGATAAAACGGGAATCAAAGTAGGTTGGGCTTTCAGCCCAACATTAGATTTTTGTGTCCAGATAACCAAACATTCTTTACGATGGCAAGATCCTGAAACGAGTTCAGGATGACAGTTGGTTAATTCTTGAAACTTATTATTTTTTTTTGTTGGGGTAGAAACCACAACCTACTTTGAACTGGATGTTTCCTGACACCTAACGGGTTCGCCCTGCTCACCCTACCGAAAATCCGCTTTCCACTAAAAAACTCGTTTTAAGTCCTTAAAGAATAAATCAAATCCCACGACTCATAGCGCTTTCTTTTTTGCTTACTTTTTTCTTTGTGCTAAAGAAAAAGTAAGTTGGGGTAGAAACCCCAACCTACACCAACTTTGTTCACTCTTCCGAAAATCTGCATACCATTTCGAAAAACCTTAAACACATTCAATATAATGCGTATTAAATACTGAAAAATTAATTTTTACATATTAAATTTTTATGGTATAATACTCCCGAAAGGCTGAATAGAAATTCAGTTAAAAGGAGAAATGTATGTCTGATGAAAAAGTCGTTAAATTAGGGGCAAAAAGAGAGCATAATAAGCATGAAGAATCTTCATCCGAAGACAAAGATCTTGTATATTGCAGTTTTTGTAAACGTCCTAACACCCAGGTTCTTAAAATGGTTAAGGGCCCCGGTGTAAATATTTGTTCTGAATGCGCGATGATTGCCGTTCAATATTTAATTCTTAATGATCGTATGCCGTCAGCGGAAGCGCAACAAATTCTTGACGCTTTTTGGGGGAAAGCAAGGAAATAAATTATTATGCAGTTAAATCCGTTTGAAATTAAAGCTGAAATACTAAATATTATAACGGATTGCGCGGATGAGGATAATCCGGTAGTCCTTACGCATCGTGTGGCAAGACTTGATAATCAGGCGGATATTCAGGCTATCGAAAAAATCCTTTTTAAAGAACTGCTTAACGCTAAAGCCTCTAAAGAAAAAATTATCAGATTTCTTCTTCAGCGCTATGTGCCCAAAGACAAATTAATAAACCAGCTATGGTCAGTGCTGAAAAATAACATGACTTCAAGTGAAGTAAAAATTATTGTTCTTAGCTATCTACGCGAGTTGGAAACTGATTGGAAATATGAAGATTTTGAAAGTGCACTCGGACCTGATGTAGACATTGTGGACAACGACACAAAAAAACTTCTGGATACAGCAATCGTTAATCCTGAAGTTCAGATAGATTTTCTAGACTTTCTCAACTCTGTTGACGCACGTGATAAAACTCTGCTTGTAAAATCACTTGCTGAAGACTATACAGAAGATGCACTCGCAAATATTCTTGTCCCGGTTTTTCTGTCTGCCCCGGAATCAGAGATAGGGAAAGAAGCGCTTGAGCTTTTAGGCAGCTCTAAATCACAGCTGGCTTATCACGCGCTGAATACTGCATATGATTTTGTAAGTGACGAGTTAAAACCAACTGTTAAAAAGAATTTAAATCTACTCAAACTTTCCGGAATAAGAGAGGATAATTCAAGTGAATTTTATAAAAAACTTCTCTCCGGCAGCCGACCTTACCGCTGCTGCGCAACTTACCCGGACGGACACGGAAATCAGGCTTTAATTTTCTCAAGAACAACTCCTGACAAAAAGGTTCAGTTTGTAGCAATTGTAATGAACGATTACACCGGTATAAGAGATTGTTTTGGCTTTAATCAGATTTCAGAATTTGAATGTGATAAAATTATTGAAAGATTTTACAAAGACGAAAAGAATATCCCGGTTTCACCCAAAACACTGAAAACTTTACTTTTATATGGAGAAAATGTATCAAAAACAAAAACTTCAAACTGGCTGCTTCCATATGAGTATGTATGCTGGAAAAACCTTCTTGCTGATGTTGATTTTGACACCCCGGATTTAGAAACATTTTTAAAAGAGAGGCTTTCTGTAAAGGAGCTAAGTAAAAGCGATTTAGAAAAAATCAACAATGAAGATTTTATGGAGCACTGGTTTTTAGACAGCAAATACGGAAGTGAATTTGAAGCGTTTTTAGAAATAGCGGATTCAGAAGTTTTCATCCCGGGATTTGATTTTGACAAGCTCATTGACGGATATATTAATAATGTTTTTTACAACGACGAGTATGAAACCTGGCGGAAAAGACTTCTTGTGTGCGCATATATGAAGTTTAATGATAACAAGCAGGATATTGCAGAAATATTATTCAGCCTGTTCTATGATAAGAAATTTTATACTGAATTTTTGAAAAATATTTTGCGTCGCAGTATTTACGAATATTACTTTTCGTTAAAATTTAATACGGAAGATAACCAAAATAAATTTACATTAAAACAACTTGATGATATCATTTCATCTATAGAGAGTAAGTGGGTAAACAATGTATAAAATAATGGCACTTGATATAGGAACAAAACGGATCGGCATCGCATTAAGCGATTTTCTTCATGTGCTTGCAAACGGACATTCATATATTCAAAGACAGCCTGAAAAAGACGCATTAGAAAAGATACATAATATTGCCAAAGAAAACCGTGTTGAAAAAATCGTTGTCGGGGTTCCGGTCAACATGGACGGAACTCAGGGAGCACAGGCTAAGGATTGCATTGATTTTTCAAAAAAAATTGACGGCTATGAAATAGTTTATGCAGATGAACGATTAACATCAGAGACAGCAGAGGAAAATCTCAGGGCAAAGAAAATTGATTTTCGAAAAGATAAAGGTCTTGTAGATATTGAAAGTGCCTGCGTTATTCTTGAACAATATTTGTCAGATCAAAAAAATTAGTGAGTAAAGCAAGATAATATAAAACCAGAAAGAGGTAAAAAAATGGAATACGATGACAACCAGCTGATTGAAACAGTAGATGAAGACGGTAATGTAATTACATTCGAACTTTATGATATTGTTGAAGTTGATGAACAAGAGTATGCACTGCTTCTTCCTTCAGAAGACATAGATGAAGAAAGCGACGAAGGAGAACTTGTTATTATGAGGCTCTCAAAAGATGGTGAAGATTACATTTTTGAGACAATTGATGACGATGATGAGTTCAATAAAGTTGCAGCTTACATCGAAAATTTAGAAGATGAAGAAGATGACGAAGAGGAAGAATAATTGTTTGAACGATTTACGGAAAAAGCAGTAAATGTAGTAAGTAAGGCCCAAGAAATTGCCAGGGAAATGAATTCGGAATATATTCTTTCCGAACATCTTCTGCTTGCACTTGCTGCCGAGGCAAAAGGAGTTTCTTTAAAGATTTTCAAAATGTATAACATTACGTACGAAAAGCTTTATGATGAAATGAAAACAGTGATGGAAATTAAACCCGCAAAAAACCCGGATGCAATACCGAATTTTTCGCATCACGTAAAAATATTGCTTAAAGATACGCTTGATCTTGCTGTAAAATCGGGGAACCCGACAATTTTATATGAACATCTGTTTCTTTCCGTAATTAACGACAAACACTCCAACAATGTACGCGTGCTGGAAAAACTTGGTTTTGATGTTCCAACAGCACGGACACTCCTTCAAAAACTTGTTCAGAAAAAAACAAAAAAGCAGTATCATCCAGAATTTGAGGATAATTCAAACTCCAAAACAGATAAAAGTGAAGAAACCGATTCTCTGCTTTTTGATAGTGACGCTTCAAGAAATGTATTTGAACGTGCTGTTGCAAAGTTATCAGCCTCAAATTACGAAATTCTCGGCACAGAGCAGATAATATCTTCAATATTGGAAGATACAAATGCTCCATTGACCGGAATTTTAGCAGAAAACGGAGTAACGGCAGAAGGATTTAATGAAAAACTTGCAAATATAAATTCAAGAAAATCCGAATATGAAGGCCGCCAGATAATTTTTACCCCTAATGCTTTTGTAATGATGAACCTTGCGCTTCAAACAGCAAAAGAATTAGGCTCTTCAGTTGTTCTTCCTGAACATATTATACTTGGAATACTAAAATCTAAAAAGGGAATTGCATACGATATCTTAAAAGAACTGAAGGTTAATGACCGGGAACTTGCACATAGTATAATCAAACCAATAGAAAAACAAATGCCAGAAACCTTGACAATACTCCGTCTTGCAAAAGAAGAGGCCAGAAGACTTGGCCGAAACGTCGTTGGAACGGAAATGTTTCTTTTAGGAATTATCGGAGAAGGAACCGGAGTAGGCGGACGCGTTCTTGCAGAATTGGAAATTACAATCCGCGATGCACGCAAAGTTGTGGAAGAGTTGATTGGTTTTGGAAATGAGTACTATGATAAAGAAGTGGTATTTACTGAAAGAGCTAAACGGGTACTAGAAAAGGCCTGGGAACTTGCCAAAAAAGAAAAAAAATCCAGAATAGAGTCAGGACACATGCTCCTTGCACTTACAACCGAACCAACATCAATTGCAATGCAGGCGCTTGAACAGCTTGGAGTTGATGCTGTTGAAATTAAAGAAGGTATAAAAAAGTTTTCTGATGAATAATATAACTGATGAGGTTCGCTTCTTTCTTTCTAATAATAATTTGACTGATAGTAAGACGTGCCCGGTATTGGTTGCTTTTTCCGGGGGATATGATTCTACCTGCCTATTGCATGTTATGCATTCTATCGGGTTTGAAAATATCATAGCAATCCACCTTAACCACAACTGGCGCGGGGAGGAAAGCTATAATGAAATGCTGAAATGCGAAAAGTTTTGTAAAACATCAGGTATTCAATTTTATTCAGAAACTCTTTCAGAAGAAATTCCAAAGACAGAAACGGCTGCAAGAGAAGCCAGGTATGATTTTTTTAAAAGATGTGCAAAAAAATTCGGTTCAAATGCTGTATTAACCGCCCACAATTCAGATGACAATGCAGAAACATTAATATACAGAATTGCTAAAGGTACCGGGCTTGACGGGCTTGGAGGGATTTATCCGGTAAGAGAGATTTTTTACCGGCCGCTTTTGAAAGTGAGCAGGGACGAAATCGAACAATACTGCGCCAGGAATAATCTTGAACCTAATAGTGATTCTTCAAACAAAAATATAAAATATAAAAGGAATTTAATCCGCCATAAAATTATACCTATTTTAAAAGAAATCAATCCGGATGTTTTAGGGGCGGTTAATTCATTAGCAGAACTGGCATTTGAAAATTCTGAATACTTTGATTCCGTTATCAGTTCTGTAGGAAACAATACTGAGAACTTTATCCGTGCCCATAGGGTAATTCAAACCAGAATTATAAAACAAATGCTTGTAAATCATGCAATAGATTATGACAAAGAAAAAATTGAGCATATACTTAAATTTATCATTGAAAATTCCGGAGAAAAATCCGGAAAAACTTACTCATTAAGCAATAATCTTTTTATCTATGTAAACCACAAATATTTTGAAGTAATACAGAAGACAGCCGAAAATAAAGAACAAATTGAAATTAAATCACCTGGGGAATATGTTCTCTCAGATTACATTTTTACCCTGGAAGAATGCAGGCAATGTCCGGAAAAATTCCCGTCTGATAGCGAAAAAACAGCCTATGTTCTTCTTGGAGATATAGATTTTACGTTAAGAACCAGAAAAGATGGAGATATCATTTTCCCTCTTGGAGCTTCAGGAAAGCAAAAATTGAAAAAATATTTAAATGAAAAAAAAATTCCGTCATATATAAAGGATAAAATGATATTTCTATGTAAGGATAAAGAAGTTCTTTGGGCGCCCGGACTTGGTATCAGTGAAAAAATTAAAACTGTTGGCAAAAATGTCTCACACCTGCTAAAATTAAGAAGAAGGGAGGAATAAATGAAAGTTAAGTTATCTGATATAAAAGTTTTATTCAGTGAAGAACAAATACTTAAACGGATTAAAGAAATAGCCAAAGAGATGAACGAATTTTACAAAGATGAAGAAATTTGTGTCATCTGTGTATTAAAAGGGGCCGTTATGTTTACAACCGAGCTTGTAAAATATTTGGATATGCCGCTCAGCATGGAATTTATCAGACTTTCAAGCTATGGGCATTCAACCTCAACCAGCGGAAAGGTTAATGCAGTTGAAATAAAACTGCCTGATTTAAACGGGAAAAATGTTCTTATTGTAGAAGATATTGTTGACACCGGGCTAACTGCAAAATTTCTCCTTGATTTCATTGCGTGCAATTTCCACACAAAGTCTACTAAATTTGCATCACTTCTTGATAAAAAGATATTTCGTCGTACAGATATTGAACCGGACTACTATGGATTTGAAATTGATGATAAGTTTGTGGTTGGTTTTGGCCTTGACTATGACGGGTTATACAGAAATTTGAGATTTGTTGGATATGCGGATAAAGCCCTACTGGAGAATTAACCTTGGACGTATATAAAAAATTTGTAAAATATTCCGGCTGCTTTTTTGAGAGATCTGTTAATGAGGAAAATTTTTCCAATACGGTTTTCTCCGTTTTAGAGAAAATTTTACCTTTAAAAACCGGTTACATATTCTTTATAAATCAAAATGACTTAAGTTTGAAATATAAAACACAAAATGTAATTTTAGCCGGTAATATAACAGATGAAGAGTTTAGTGAAAAATTCAACAATTCTTATCACCTGATATCGGAATTACATTTAGACAACTACCCATATGCAAAACTGGTTGTCGGTAATGATAAAGCATATAGTGCTCAGGATAAGGAAGTATTTTCATCTGTTTCCCGAATTATTTCAGGACTTGTAAAGGATACGGAGATTTCATCCGTTTTAAAAATGCAGGTAGAGCTTCTCCAAAACGGTATGTATGAACTAAGTAAAGCAAATAAAACTATCCGCATGCAAAATAAAAAAATTGCTGCATCCGAAAAAGTTAAATCGGAATTTTTTGCAAATGCCTCGCACCAGCTAAGATCTCCGCTTAATTCAATAATAGGTTACGCTGATTTACTTAATACGGAACTTCCCGGGAAATTGAGCAAAAAACAAAAAGTCTACATAAATGATATAAAAGTAGCAGGAATAAATCTTCTCGAAATGGTAAATGAAGTTTTAGATATGTCTAAGCTTGAATCCGGCGCAATGGAATTATTTAAAACTACTTTTAATCTAAAAAATAATTTTGTAGAAGTTCTGAATATCCTATACCCTTTATATAATGATAAAAATATTACAATAGAAGTCAATATAGAAGAAGATGAAAAAATAACAGCAGACTATCAAAAACTCCAACAGGTATTCTTTAACATTATCTCAAATGCCATTAAATTCACTCCAGAGAACGGGATAATACAAATATCCGCAAAATTTTCAGGAGAAAATACTAATATTTCAATAAAAGACAACGGAATTGGAATTGCAAAAGAAAATCATAAAAAAATATTTAAAAAATTTGCTCAGGTTAATCCGTCTCAAACATCATCAACCGGTCTTGGCCTTACAATTGCAAAAGAAATAGTAAAACTTCATTCTGGAAAAATTTCAATAGTAAGTGATGTTGGAAAAGGATGTGAATTTATAATTAAACTTCCCAAATGTTAAAAAATGTTGCAATTTTAACAAATTATGCTAAAATAAATTATGTAGAATAAAATGGAGGTTTGGATGGCATCAATAGTTGAAGCATTTGATAGTACAATGAAAGAAGCATTTACGGGAATTAAAATTTTTTTATGGGCTATTCCGGTATGTTTTGCTTATACAGCAGGTACATGGGGGAAAGCATTTTTAATCCCTATACTGACTGTATTATTAATAGGATTTGCCGTACAGCTTGCAAATAATGTTATAGTTAAAACATCTGTAATTGTACCTGGTATTAATCTTATAAAAATAGCAATTGTGGGAATTATGTCATTATTATGCATGGCGCCTTATGCAATAGCTGGCGGACTAATTTATTGGCTTTTATCGCTGATAAAAATTCCAAGTGCAGTATGGAATACAACTTATGATATTGTTATTGCTCTATTTGCTATATCCTTTCCATTAACTGCCTGCATTATATATATGCGTCGCCTGAATATTTTGGAAATATTTAATATGAAAAAATACTTTACTGGCTTTTGGGAAGTATTTTTATCAGCATCATTTCTATTAGTTAAGCTTGCACTTTGGTCTATAATTGTTATTGGATTTATATATTACTTGTTCTCTATGTTTGTTGGTTTCTCTAACTGGTTCTGGTATTATATATTAAGCAGTGTTTTTATCTTTTATTTAATACTTTCTGCAAATTATCTTGCACAAATTAGTGAAGAAATATATACATTTCCTGAAAAGGAAGAAGCTAAAAAGAAAGAACAAGCTGCAATGTCAAAGTTGGGAAAGTAATAAATAATTAAAGAAAAAAGAAATCCCGAATTTAAACATTCGGGATTTTTTTTACCATGGGTAATCAGCCCCCATTTCCCAATTATTAAGTATAATTAAAGCTGCACAAGAAGCGGTACTAGAAGCCTTGAGATTTTTAGAACAATTTGACTCTAAAAATGCACGATTAAATGTACTCCCAAAACTTTGTGATACGACTTCACCGGTTTCTTCATCAGTAGTATTATATGCATTTCTAATCCGTACGGCTGAAAACCATATATGGGTTAAATAGAGAATGCAAAAAAAAAAGTCTCTTGCAGTTCTCTGCGGCGGCTTAGGGCCGTTTAAATCCACATGGACAAATCCGACTGTATGACTTGGATCTGGTTTATAAAAATAGACAAATACTCCATCTGGGAGAACAACATAATAAAAATCTGACGCATTGGAGTTGATTATACCTCCATACAGTCCACCCGAATAGTAATAATATGTTCAATTTAAATTTACATAATTTCCCTCTTTTATAACTTTTAATTAATCTTTCAAATATGTCTCATAAAAAGTCTTTGCATCAGTACCATAATCTCAATATGTTGCATCTCCGTGTTTTGTTTCCGCAAGCTTTATGGCCTGGTTCATAATACTGTAAGTCTTTTTTAATTGTGATACAGCCTGTTTTTTCTGGTAATCCTGTATTAATGTTGGCAAAGTCATCGCAGCAACAACCCCGATTATGCCTAGGGTTATTAGAACCTCTGCGAGGGTGAATGCTATCTTGCGAGGCGAATGGTGCCTGAGGTGCTGCATTACAATGCTCCACCGGCGGGGTGATGAGGAATTCAAAGTAGGTTGGGCTTTCAGCCCAACATTAGATTTTTGAGTGCAAATGTCCGAACATTTTTGTCGGTGGCTAGATCCTGAAATACTCTGCGAGCACCCTCCCTTGTAAGCCTCCTTTACGTCGGCAACAAGAGGAGCTGCGAGTTCAGGATGACATGAGAAATTATTTATTGAGCTTTTCCCTATGAGGTCATCGCAGCTTTTATGTAGGTTGGGGTTTCTACCCCAACAATATTTTAATGTTGGGCTGAAAGCCCAACCTACTTTATCTAATACTTCTTTCCCTGATACAGATTTTTGTGTACAGATGTCCGAACATTTTTGTCGGTGGCTAGATCCTGAAATACTCTGCGAGCACCCTCCCTTGTAAGCCTCCTTTACGTCGGCAACAAGAGGAGCTGC
>CALUYU010000068.1 GCA_944325075.1 Candidatus Gastranaerophilales bacterium | reverse complement strand
CGCCTCGCAAGGCCGCGTTTACCCTGGCAGAGGTCTTTTTACCATACTACAACTCGCCTCGCAAGGCCGCGTTTATCCTGGCAGAGGTTCTAATCACTCTTGGCATAATCGGAGTAGTTGCCGCAATGACGCTCCCTACCCTGATTGCAAATTACCAGAAGCAGGAAACAATTTCTAAATTACAGAAGGCTTATACAATATTAAACCAAGCATTTAAACTTTAAGAAGTAGACAACGGAGAATTTGAGTATTGGGATGTTGACCATAGTGATCCTGAAGCGTATTTTGAAAAATATTGGAAACCTTATTTGAAAATAGCTAAGATGTGTAATACATATCGAGAATGCGGGTATACATCAAATAATCCATATACTTATGTAAATGGTGTTAGTTCTAACGATAGTCTTGTTTACAATGATGTAAGAAGAACTTTTTATACACCGGATGGAATCGTTCTTTTAATTTCTCTCGGAGGTGGCGGTGGTACTTTGGAAGATGGAACCCCAAATCCCATGTATGAGTCCCAGGATATTTTTATTGATATTAACGGTTCAGACCGTCCTAATCAATATGGAAAAGATTTTTTTCGAGCGGTAATAACTAAAAAAGGAATTATGCCTTCTGGTTATGATTTATCCGCAGAGGAAGTAACCACTAGTTGTTCAAAATCTGGAGGTGGTAGTTATTGTTTATCTAAACTTATGCGTGACGGCTGGAAAATTAAAGACGATTATCCGTGGTAAATTAACTTTCAATTGAATTCTGTATCAAAGATAAACTTAATTTAATATTCAGAGCAATCCAGAATTAGAGACTGTTTTTGTCATTTCGGATTGCTGTTATTTGCCTATACAAAAATGAGAGAATATATTCTCTAAAATATCGTCAGTTATTACTTCTCCGGTAATTTCGTCCAGGAAAAGAAGTGCTGATTTGAGGTCAATGGATATTAAGTCCTGAAGTTCATTCCTCTGAGCCGCGTCAAGAGCATTCTCAAGACTTTCACGGCATTTAATCAGGCATTCCTGCTGGCGTTTATTTGTAATAAATTCGGTGTCCTCATTAGAAAAAGAACAAGCTGTTTCTTTTATTTTTTCTTTTAGCTGCTCAATTCCCTCTCCGGTATGGGTTGAAATTTTGAGGATATCTTCTCCGGCAAACGGAAGTTTATTTGAAAATTCAGGCAAATCCTTCTTGTTTGCAATAATAAGATGTTTTTTATTTTTTATCAGCTCATAAATTTCATTGTCTTCAGAATCAAAACTTCTGCTTGAATCATACACAAACAGTACTAAATCAGCTTCTTCAGCAGATTGTTTTGAGTATTCAATCCCGATTTCTTCAACTTTCCCGACATCATTGCTGTTTCTTATGCCGGCGGTATCAATGAGAGTAATTGCTATATCCCAGTCGAGATTTTCTTTTAATATATCGCGTGTTGTCCCGGCAATGTCTGTTACAATTGCCCTTTCAACATTCAACAGCGTGTTAAATAGTGAAGATTTTCCGACATTAGGTTTCCCCACAATAGCAATTTTTATTCCCTGTCTTAAAATATCTGAAGATTTAACACACGACAAAATTTTGTTAATTCTGCCAAGAGAATTTTCGAACCTTTCAATTAAATAAGAGTATTCCGGTTCTGCTACATCCTCCGGGAAATCTATTCCCGCAACTATTCTTGATAAAGTTTCAAAAAGTTCTTTTTTTATTTCGCTAACCTCATTGCCAAGGACACCCGAAAGATTTTTGGCTGATTGGATTGCAAAATTTTTAGTTTTTGCATGGATAAGATCAGCAACAGCTTCGGCTTGGGAAAGATCCATTTTTTTGTTCAGGAAAGCCCGTTTGGTAAATTCTCCGCGTTCAGCCAGTCTTGCCCCGTTTTTTAGCGTAAGATCAAGTATGTTTCTTACAACGTTAATCCCGCCGTGGCAGTGAATTTCAATGACATCTTCCCCGGTATAGCTGTTCGGTTTTTTAAACGGTAAAACAAGAACTTCATCAATTTTCTTATCTCCGTCAACAATCCAGCCGTGCGAAATTTTACCTGGTACAAGTGTTTTTTTAGAAAATATTTTGTCAGCAATTTCAAAACAATTATCACCGGAAATTCTAATAACACCGACACCGCCGGTTCCAATCGGGGTTGCTATTGCTGTTATTGTGTCAAATTCTTGTAAAATATTCATATATTAATTATACATGAAAAATTTTTTTACCAAGGATAATCGTCTTTAATTTTCCAGCCGTCATTTAGAATCTTTACAAAACAGCCGTCGCCGCTGCTTCCTTTTTTGCAATTATTAATTGCAGCGCCATAATTCACTTTGAGTTTATAGCCGTCTGAAGCCGACATACTTTTGGATGGAGCATATCCGACAACCTTTGCAGAACCGCAGTTTTCAGATAAAATTTCAAAATAAAAAACATCTCTTCCAACTCTGTTTGGCCCATTAGAACCGTTAATATCCACAATAAGCGGAATCCAAGCATGTCTAAAAGTCGAGGCATTCGCTGCTCCAACATTAAATCCTTTGTTATCAATCAGATTGAACCCAAAATACATATTATCCGGCGTAATAAAGCTTTCCATTTCATATCGGCTGTAAACGGTAGATCCGTCTAATTGTTGAAAAACATCATGAGCCTTTTGATATCCATATATGCGCATATCTGTTCCGGAGCCTTGTCTGCTGCTTGACTTTATTGTTTTGAAATAAGGCAGAATATAATTATCCATAAATACGCTTCCTCTTACGCTGATAGGGTTGCTTCCAAACCATGTACATATATCCCCGTTATCAAGTTCTGCTAAGCGAATACCTTGTGTAAGTATTGATTGTGCCTTTTTTAGTTTTGTAATTGTGACTTGTTTTTCATAATTTGCAATAAGTGCTGGTAACGTCATTGCTGCCACAACTCCGATAATCCCAAGGGTTATAAGTACTTCAGCTAAAGTGAATGCGATTTTGCGAGGGGAGTGGTGCCAGAGGCACGATACTATATCGCTGCGCTCTTTAGTATTCAACGAAATATTATTGTCGGTTGGGCATACTTGCTCAACATTAGATTTTTGTATGCAGTAGGTTGGGGTTTCCACCCCAACATTAGATTTATTGATATTGAAATCTGTATATTCTTGCAGGTGGCAAGCTCCTGAAATACTCTGCGAGCCCCCTCCCTTGTAAGCCTCCTTTACGTCGGCAACAAGAGGAGCTGCGAGTTCAGGATGACATATAAAGTTATTTATCTTCCCTATGCATTCCACACAGCGACGCGTTATAGAGAAGTTTCTTAGGGACAAACCACAACCTACATTATCTTTAAAATATCCCACGCTATGACGCTTTATATGGATGTGCTCCAGGCTTCTGAAATCCCGACTTACATTGTTTTCAAAAATGTGTTTATAGCGTTGTTCCGACACATACAATTTGCCGTAATGGCCACGGGACAACGATTTTAGGCATAGGTTAGCCCCCCCCCCCTATCTGTAAATCCTTGCTATAATTGGGTTTCAGCATACTTGATCCTCCATTCTGTCGTTACATAATACATTATATCATATTTTAAAGTGCTTTTCAATCCTCTATTATTTAATGGTTTGCAAACTTTTTTGCGTGGGAGGAAGGTAAATCTTCTCCAAAAATCTTCTCACTTTCATAAAAAAAAAGAGCCCCGAAGGACTCGTGTTGGAATTAAGAATAGCTGGAAGTATGAAAAAGATTTAATTATATTTAACTTAAGATATAGAATTAATACAATTACCCGAATGGATATATTTTTTATTTTAAGTGAATGTATTTTTTAGCACAGTCGAACATGGCGTTTACAAGTGCGGCGTTTGAATAAATATTCATTCCGTTTGTTTCAAGAACCTGTTTCATTCTTTTTTCCCACATGTTGTAGATTTCTTCATTGTTGAGGTCAAGAACCTGCGCAATCATTGTGAGTTCCTTGTAATCAATCGGAATAGGCAGACTTCCTCTTAAAATATCAACGATTTCAAGTCTTTTTTTACGCGGAAAGGCTTTTAGAAAATTTATGACAGAGATTTTCTTTTCCTGCATCTGTTCTTTTAAATATTCAACGAACTCGTCAATAATAAGCGGTTCCTGAGGTATTCTGTATTCTTCAAACTCTTCAGGCTCTATTTCCATGACGGTTGCAATACGTTCCAAAGTCGTACCTCTTGTCGAAAACGGGATAGAATTATCTATCAGGTTGTATACATATGAAAGAGTTACACCTATCATTTCTGCAAAATCTTTTTTATGAAGTCCGTTTTTTTCTAAAAATTTGGCAACTTTTTCAGAACTTTTTTCCTGAACTATTGGTTTATTTTTTGATTTCATAATTATATCCTCATATTGTTTCGCATTTTTAAAATAAATTTATTTTATCAATTTGTTAAGCGAAAACACGGCAAGTCATGACGGCAATATTTATTTGAGTTAAAATTATAAGTAAAGTATTTCACTAAGGGAGACAATAGATATGAAATTAATCGCCGGACTTGGAAATATTGGTGATAAGTACTGTTTTACAAGACATAATGCAGGATTTATGGCGCTTGACCGCTGGGCCCTGGTTGAAAATCTCTCCTTTAAGCAAGAGACAAAATTAAAAGCCTTTATTGCACGGTATAAATTTAATGGTGAAGATTTAATTTTTGTAAAACCTACTACTTTTATGAATCTTTCCGGAGAAGCAGTAAGGGCAGTTATGAATTACTATAAAATCAATATATCTGATGTATTGATAATCTATGATGATATTTCGCTTGATTTGGGCAGGATAAGAATTCGTGCCCACGGTTCTGACGGCGGGCATAACGGGATTAAGTCCATAATTAATAATCTTGGCTCAAATAGCTTTTCCAGGATAAAAATCGGAATCGGGCCTCAAATCGGACCCTCTGAGTCGTTTGTTCTTCAAAATTTTTCAAAAGACCAGCTGGATATGCTAAAAAGTGTTCTTGATAAGACAATTGAGGCTGCAAAATCCGTAATTACGGATGGTGTCGAAAAATCTCAGAACAAGTTTAATTAAAACGTCATAATTCAATGTTTGTTTCTTATTGTATTCCGCCAACAGAGTGTTTCCCTTTTTTCATTTTTCGGATATAATTAATTTACAGTCATAAATAGAGGGATAAGGAGTATTTTATGAGTATACAAACAGCTGAACAATTTGAAGAAAACGGCCAATATGAAGAGGCTTATGCAGAGTATAAGAAAAGTTATGCACACAGCCCTAACGATTTAAGTCTGCTTGCTCAGCTTGGACATTTGGCAATGCTGCTGAACAAAAAAGATGAGGCTGAAGAATATTACCATAAAATGCTTTCTCTTGATGCAACTAATCCCACTGCTTATGAACAGTTAATGGATATATACGTTGATACAGATAAATATAAGTACTATGTATACCGCGGAAATTATCATTCAATTCAACAAAAATACGAGCATGCTCTTCATGATTTTCAAAAAGCCGCTGCAAATGCCGGAGATGATCATAACGCAATTTCTTCAGTAAGATTTGTTCTTGGAACTTTGTATGAGCAGCTTGGAAATTCTAATAAAGCTATTGACGAGTATTTGAAAGTTCTTGACTATGATCATTCAAATCAGGAAGTTTATATAAGACTTTCAAATCTTTATATGAAAGACGATGTTTTGGGCAGCGCAATAGAGACTTTGGAGCGTGCTATAAAAGAGGGATTTGATACTGAAGATATCAGAGAAAAGCTTGCCGGTTTGTACCTGAAAAATAATATGCCGGAAAAAGTGAAAGATATTAGTAAAAATGAATTGACTTTGATTAAAGCAATGCTTGCTTTGGGGCAGACAGATGAAGCGGCTGAGAATCTTAAAAATGCTGAGGAAAAGTTTAAAGATAATTCCCAATTGTATGCGCTTAAAGCTGAATATTATTACACAACAAAGGATTATGATAAGGCGCTTGAGGCGGTTAAGAAGTTTGCGGAACTCTCTCCGAATCATCCGTTAATATTCCAGATGAGCGCTTTAATTTATGAGGCAAAAAATGATGATTATAATGCCGCGTTGAATTGGGGGAAATATAATCTTGTCCGTGGAAATAAGGATATTGCTATTAATGAATTTTTAAATGCTTACCAGTTTAAATCAGATGATGCAGATCTGGTTGCAATGTTGGCAAATCTTCTTGAAAACAGCGGAGAGAAGCATCATGCAATGGAATTTTATGAAAAACTGGTAAAACTTGAAGAAAACAACAAAAACGCACTGGAAAAACTTTCAAGATACTGGGAAAACAATGGAGATTACCGCTTGGCCGCTGATTATCTCCGTAAGCTGCTTGAGGCTGATAAGAGAAATTTTGGTGCTATGAAAAAACTTGCTGAACTCTATCTGAAACTCAGAGACCGGTCTTCTGCTGCGGAATGTTACAGAAAATACCTTCAAACTGCACCACAGTCATCTGATGAGTATTCACAAATTGAAAAGAAACTTGCAAATCTGGAAGGCTCAGAAGCTCAATCGTATGAGGAGTCAGAGGGGTTAATCGAAAAAATAATAAGATTTTTCAGCAAAAGTAATATGTAATTTTTTAAGCCAGAAATTATTTTTTAATATGGCTCAGAATGTCAGGAAATTATTTCGAAATCCTTATGAACTTATACTGCATTCTGTTTTAATGTAGTTCTTAATTTCTGATAAAAATATGTTATATTCTGTGATTTTTTGTTGAATTTTATCCAGACACTGTTTTAATGTTGCGAGTGTAAGAGTTTCATTCTTAAGTTTTGTTTTCCCAAATAATGCTGGATACTTAACGTTTTTTATAAAAATATTTTTAAATTCATTTATATATTTTAAGTCGTTATCATTTAATAAATCCAGGTAATCACACATATACATATACAAATCTCCAAGACTCTGCTTGGCCGCGGCTATTCTGTTTGCGGTAATATGTTTTTCGCAATCTTCAAGATATTTGTATATTTGTTTGTATATTTTGCAAAGAACTTCTTTTTTCTTAGGCAGTTGTTGCGTAAAATAAAATATCGTTTGCTCATACCCGGTTTTAACTAATTCGTCACGTCTTTCATCTGAAATATTAAAATCAACAATGTTTAAATCCCCGGTATCTAATACAATATAATCGAATTTATCTTTACAGCCATATAAATCTGTTAGAAATTTTGTTCCGGAACACGTTGCATAACTGTAAATAGAATTTAAATATTCAATAGTATTTTTGTCATGACCTTCAAAATTCCCTTCAAGCCGGAACTCAAGTATTCTGGAATCTTCCGACTGAAGATTTTTTGATAATTTCCACATAGGAACACTTTTTTGTAAATCACCGTCAACAAGAACCCGGTTATTATATTCAATTGGCTTCATCAATCCTGGCATGCTTGAAGAAATTCTTATTGCTGATGCTATTTCAAAATCAGGCGTTTCAATTTTTGAAAACTCTTTGCATTCGAAATTGGAAAGATCTGTTGTGATTATTACAAGATTTTTTTCCAAATCTGAAAAGGTTACAGCTTTATGAGTTCCTTTTTTGTATTTTTCGCCATAAAATTTTTTCTCTATTAAATCTCTTATCCACTCCAGAAAAACTTCTCCTTTGCTTAGTGCAAACTGAGGGCCCAGAGCGAACTGTATATCTTTAAAAAGTTCAAAGTTCACTTTCTGAATTATTTCACGTATTTCTTTAGCATTGTAGCCGACAGCCATTAAACCGGCAAAAATTGATCCTACTGATGAACCGGCAATGATATCTCCTTTTACATTAAGTTCTTCTAATGCTTGTGCTGCACCGCAGTATGCCATGCCGCGTATAGCCCCGCCGCCAAATAATAGTGCGTATTTCAAATTCATCTCTTCTTTCATATTTATATTATACTATGATCTAAAATTTTATAGCTGTATCAAATAGAGTATTTTTATAGTACTCTTTACTATTCGAAGGCAGTATATATGTTTTTTTTACAATTGTTTTTTTCAAAAATACCGCAAATATCTCTGCATCAAACACATTTACCCACTCAGGAGAAATATTTAACATATGATATACCGGGTAATATTTTTCAATAATTAAAATATCAGGAGGGTATTTTCTTAAGACTTCATCCCACCCTGGTTTTACAAGATAAAATTTTTCAAGCAGCGGGATCAGATCGTCGTAATAAACTTCTTCATAGCGGCCGTCCATATATATTTTATTATTCGGGTAAAGCTTGTATGAAACAAAGCTTCCTAATCCGAAATTTACAAGGACATTCCCCCTTATTCCGTTAATTTTTATAAATTCTACCTCTCTATGAGGATAAGAGGCCTCGCCCAGAGGAATATCGTATTTTTTTATGAATAAACCGGCCAGGCAAATTACAAGAAGTAATATGTATATTAATTTCTCAGTCCATTTTGGAAGTTTTGTTTCTATAAGCGAGTAAAAATCTTCATAACAGTAAGCGCTTGCTGCTATTGCAAAAAACGGGAGTAATTTTACATGTTTAATTGCTAGTATTAAGGTTGTTATAAGTACGATATATTTTGATTTGTCAATTTGATGGAGGAAATTTTTTATTTGTCCTGAGGCTTTATACTTTGTGCCTATTGTGATAATTTCAAGTACAAGCGCAAGAAGCATAAATATTTTGAATGGGATTTGATTATAAAGCTGGTGTTTGGAAAATAACCCCCACCATTCTGCAATGTGCGGTCTGGACATTGCATTTGCAGAAAGCAAAAATTTTATGTATTCCCAGCCCCATGGATTTATTATCAATGACGCAAATGAGAGCAGGCCGGCGATTATGTAATGTTTGAACGGTTTCTTGTCCAAAATTTCCCCGAGTCCGAACATTGCAATAAGGCCGAGACCTGCTACAACTCCACCATGAAGATTATTCCATATTATTGTCAGTATCGGGAGTATATATATTAATGATGGTTTCCCTCTTCTTACAAGTTCAAGTATATATATATATAGTGCAAAAAATAAAAAGCTGAAAAGATGGCATCTTATAGGGTTCCCAAAGTTTGCAGCAAGAGATATTATCGGGAATATAAAAAACAGCATGTTATATGGTCTGTTTATCCCTCTGAGTTTTATTACATGTACGGTAATTACAAATGTCAGGAAAAATAAAATTGTTTGTAAGATGATTAAACTATACGCCCCAAAATGCTTTAGGAAAAAGTAAAAAATTACGCCTGATCCATATTCATGATCCCACCAGGTGTGGGTTGGGGTGTATGATAGAAAATCTGCTTTAAGAACCTGATGACCGTCAATTACTCCCATTCCTGCAATCAATCGGGCCCATAGGTCAAAGTCAAAATGTGTTACATTCGCACTTATTATAAAAACTAATAAGAGGATTATTATATAAAATAAAAATGTTTTTAATTTTGTCATGTCTTGATTATACATTAAAAGTTATAATAAAAAAGCCTTTGATTTTATATCAAAGGCTTTTTTATCTTACAGTTTATACGTTAAGCCGCAATTTCACCTTTAATTTCTCTAATCAGGTATTCTGCAACCCATTCAAAGTCTTTATTATCGTGAGCAGCTTTTTCAAGATATTTAATGGAAGCGTCACCAATTCTTATCAATGTCATAGCAACAACCCCGCGTTTAACTCCGCGAACAACCTGCAGTTGATCTACTAACTGAGGTACAACTGACGAGCCGCAATTTACAAGCATGTTTTCCAACTTGTTTTTAGTTACGTTGTCTGCATTTTCTAATTTTGTAAGAATTTCACTAACTGTTTCCATTTTATGTCTCCATTACTTTTTCTAACCTATGTTTACATTATAATTCAAAAGAAGTACAAATTCTGATTTCCTTACATAATCTTTATATCGATGTAAAGATTTTTTTGAATCTAATGTTGGTCTGAAACTTTAACTTCCTTTTTCATTAGCGGAAAGCGGATTTTCGGTAGTTCAAAGTAGGTTGGGGTTTGTCCCTGAGGGACTTCCCTATAACGCGTCGCTGTGTGGGCCGCATAGAGAAAAGGTCGATAAAAAATTTTCCATGTCATCCTGAACTCGTTTCAGGATCTAGCCACCGTTAAAAATATTCAGACCAACAACATGAACTGGGACTTAATATTTTTAGTCACAAAAAG
>CALUYU010000067.1 GCA_944325075.1 Candidatus Gastranaerophilales bacterium | reverse complement strand
GAAAGCCCAACCTACATTTAACTTACTTTTTTCTTCTTGGATTATTCGGGGTGTCAGAAAACTGGACGTTTCCTGACACCTTACGGGTTCACTTTGTTCATCCTACCGAAAATCCGCTTTCCGCTAAAAGAAAATTCGTTTTAAGCCCCTAAAGGGTAAATCAAATCTCACGACTCATAATGCTTTCTTTTTGCTTCCTTTTTCTTTGCGCTAAAGAAAAAGGAAGTTGGGGTGGAAACCCCAACCTACATCTAAAGAAAATTCGTTTTAAGCCCTTAAAGGGTAAATCAAATCCCACGACTCATAGTGCTTTCTTTTTTGCTTACTTTTTTCTTTGGCCGAAAGAAAAAAGTAAGTTCTGGATGACATGGAAAATTATTTACCGACCTTTTCACTATGCAACCCACACAGAGGATCGATATATCGGCGTCCCTCAGGGACAACCCCTAACCTATGTTAATAATTACTTTATTGCTTGCAGCGGTTAGTATTCTGTTTGTTATTGAAAAACATTTATTTTGTACCGACAGCCACTTCAAGAATATGACGGAGATTAATAAAGCACACCTTTAAGATATTGTCCGGTAACAGATTTTTTATTTTTAGCCAATTGCTTAGGGGTTCCGGTTGCAACTATCTGCCCGCCGGCATTTCCGCCTTCCGGCCCCAAATCTATAATGTAATCTGCGACCTTTATTAAGTCAAGGTTATGTTCAATAATAAGAATAGTATTGCCCTGATCTGCGAGCTGATGAATAATCTTTATCAGCTTGTCTAAATCATACCAGTGAAGCCCGACCGACGGTTCATCAAGCAGGTACAAAGTTTTACCGGTTGCACGCTTGTTTAATTCAGAGGCAAGTTTAATTCTCTGAGCCTCCCCGCCGGATAAAGTCGTTGCACTCTGTCCAAGTTTTATATAATCCAAACCAACATCATTTAAGGTTTTCAGCTTGTGCTTTATTGCCGGAATACTATCGAAAAATTCCAATGCTTCTTTTACGCTCATATCAAGAACATCTGCAATAGTCTTCCCTTTAAATTTAACTTCAAGAGTTTCCCGGTTATAACGTTTTCCTTTGCAAACCGGGCATTTCACGTAAACATCTGATAAGAAATTCATCTCAATTTTGTTCACACCGTCACCTTTACAAGCCTCACAACGACCGCCTTTAACGTTAAAGCTAAATCGACCGGGTTTGTAGCCGCGAACTTTTGCTTCATTGGTTTTAGCATATAATTCACGAATATGCGTAAACAAGTCGGTGTAAGTTGCCGGGTTTGAACGAGGAGTTCGGCCTATCGGGGATTGATCTATATCTATAATTTTATCAATATTCTCAAACCCTAGAATTTCATCTACACCCTGAGGTTTAGGACGGTTTCCGCGGAGTTTGTGAAGTGCATATTCATAGATCAAATCCTGCATAAGAGTGGACTTTCCGGATCCTGAAACACCTGTTAGAACAACTATTTTCCCAAGCGGAATATCAACGTTAATATTTTTCAAATTATTCAGATGAGCATTTCTAACCTGTAGAAATTTACCATTTCCCTCCCTGACTTTTGCAGGAACCGGAATAAGTTTGGCTCCGCTTAAATACTGACCGGTTAAGGATGTTTTACAGTCTATAATATCCTGTAAAGAGCCGGCCGCAACAATTTTCCCTCCGTTAACACCGGCTTTCGGGCCAATATCAACAATATAGTCCGCATTACGCATAGTATCTTCATCATGCTCGACTACGATAAGAGTGTTTCCAAGATTTCTGAGTTTTAGTAAGGTTTTAATCAACCTGTCATTATCCCTTTGATGAAGCCCGATAGACGGCTCATCTAAAACGTATAAAACACCTGACAATCCACTTCCGATTTGAGTTGCAAGCCTTATACGCTGAGCCTCGCCGCCAGATAAAGTTCCCGCCATACGGGCTAAGTTCAGATAGCTCAAACCTACATCTTTTAAAAATCTCAACCTTGCCCGAATTTCATCCAGAATTTGTTTGGCAATTTGCAGATGATATTCATCAAGTTCCAGATATAAATCGCTTACAAATTCCAAGGCCTCGTCTATTGGCATTAGCGTAAATTCATATATATTTTTACCTTTAACTTTCACGGCAAGCGGAAAAGGTTTAAGTCTTGCGCCATGGCAAGCCGGGCACGGGGTTGTTGTCATGTATTTTTCAATTTCTTCCCGCCAGTATTCTGCGTTTGAGTCATTATAGCGTTTTTCAAGAAATGGGATTACTCCAGGGAATTGGTGGTACTTAGTTTCGTAACGGTGAGTTCCAAAACGTTTCACACGGAATGCAATAATATCATTTCCACCATAGAGAATTATCTTTTGCTCTTTTTCACTCAATTCTTCAAAAGGCTTATCCATGTCAATTCCGTAATGAGCGCAAACAGACTTCAATGTGTCATCGTAATAGTCCGTTGAAGTTTTGGCCCAAGGATATATTGCCCCGTCTTTTAAAGACTTCTTACGATCCGGCACAACAAGATTAGGATCAATAACAAAATCGGCCCCAAGCCCTGAACATCTTTCGCAAGCGCCATAAGGAGCATTAAACGAAAAAATTCTTGGAGCAAGTTCTTCAAAACTAAGATTACACCGCGGACAAGAGAGTTTTTCGCTAAAAATTATCTCCGAACCCTCTTTAGTATCTTTGCGGGATACAACATCTACAATAACAATGCCGTCAGCTTTTTTTAAAGCAATCTGAACACTGTCCGCAATTCTTGACTGTGCGGTTTCTTTTATAACTATTCTATCTACAACTACATGAATTGTATGTTTTTGAGTTTTAGCAAGCTTTATTTCGTCTTCGTCGAGATTGTAAATTTCTCCGTCAACTTTTACTCGGACAAAACCTTCCTGATGCAACTCTTCAAAAACAGACTGAAACTCACCTTTTTTACCGCGGACAACCGGAGCAAGGATTTGAATTTTTTCTCCAATCCCCAGTTTCATAATACTGTTTACAATTTCATCAATAGACTGCGGCTTAATTTCTTCTCCGCAATTCGGGCAATAAGGAGTTCCGGCCCTTGCATAAAGTAGTCTTAAATAATCATAAATTTCAGTAACAGTTCCGACTGTTGAGCGTGGATTGTTGCTTGTTGACTTCTGATCAATAGAAATTGCAGGAGACAAGCCGTCAATATACTCAACATCAGGCTTATCCAGCTGTCCGAGAAATTGTCTTGCATAAGTTGACAAACTCTCCACGTAACGTCTTTGACCTTCTGCAAAAATAGTGTCAAATGCAAGCGACGATTTTCCTGACCCTGATACGCCTGTAAAAACTATCAGTTCATTTTTGGGGATTTCGAGCGATACATCTTTTAAGTTATTTTCCTTAGCTCCCTTAATCGTAATTTTATCTAGCATAGTAATTATATTATTACACTAAAAAAAATATTGACAACACATTTGTAAAAATACCTTAACTACCCCTCCGCACAATTAATATTGAAAATAGTCTTACAATATGGTATAATGATTAAGTAATCAATAAATACGGAGGATTTAAAATATGCTAAAACTCAATCACAGAGCCGATTTCCACGATAGGGGGGGGGGCTAGACTACACCTAAAACCGTTGTCCCATGGCCATTACGGCAAATTGTTCGTGTCGGGACAACGCTATAAACACATTTTTGAGGGTTTTAAAAGAAGAAACATTACCGGTTTTTCATCTGGGATAAAAAGGAAATGTCATCAGGAACCTTGTTTGACTACTTTTTCCAAAATCTTTGATTTTGTGAAAAATGTCCGGTTTTCCGCAAGATCAAACAATCGATTCTTTATTCCGTCAAAGGAGAACATTAATAATATAACCTTTGCGTCCTGCACAGCGAAGCGTCATGTAAAAGGGGACTTAGTCCCCGCGTTTACACTGGCTGAGGTTTTAATAACTCTTGGTATTATCGGTGTGGTTGCGGCTATGACCATGCCTACGCTTTTAGCCAAGTATCAGGAAAAAGTTACTGTAACGCGGCTAAAAAAAGTCTACAGTATTTTAAGCCAGGCATACTTAAGAGCTCAGGAAGAATACGGAACGGTTGATAACTGGGGGTTCACTGAAGATTCCGATTATACAACAGATCCTGACACCGGAGAAAATACTTTCAATGAAGCTGTCACAACAAACAGTGAACTTTTTTATAGTATCTTAACTAAATATATGAATGTAGCTTCAAAATGCTATCCCACTAAAGAAACGTGCAAGATCACTAACGTATACAGACTAAATGGTTCACAACACACAGGTGGGGAAAATAGTACTGCAAGTTATACTCCTATTATTAAATTAAGTGACGGAACTGTTTTAACCGGGGGCTGGATTGATTTTTCAAATGCAGCATGCAGAAATGGAAAAAAAGGATATTGCGGAAACTTTAATGTTGATATAAATGGAACGGAAACGCCGCCAAATACCCTTGGAAGAGATGTTTTTTACTTTAAAATAACCAAAGCCGGAATATACCCGCACGGAGGGCCTGATGATGATGCGACTCACAGCTTTCCTGCTAACTGTAATTTAACATCAACCGCAAGTTCTAACGGATACGGCTGTACTGCCTGGGTTATACACAATGAAAATATGGACTACCTACACTGTGACGACCTGAGCTGGGACGGTAAACATAAGTGTAAATAGTTAAGAAAAAAGCGGCGGTATATAAAAATATCCGCCGCTTTTACCTTTTAACAAATTTAGTATGAACAGTAACTGGAATTTAAAATAGAATTCATGTACTGTGTTTCTGAATCTTCTGATGAGTAAGTGTTGTTTTTGATATTGTCAAATGATCGCAAGGCATTTTGAGCAAACTTTTTTGACACGTCAAGCGGTAAATAACAAGTAACCCCCTGATTAAAAATGTGACATTTTCCGTTTTTTATTCCAAACACCTCTAATGCCTCAGATTTAGCAGGAGTGCAGGTTAACATTTTCTGATATATCGGAGTTTGAATTCTAACCTGCTCAAGAAACAGTTTTTGCATAGCGGAACCAAAATCTTCTGCATTAGCCATGCCCGACAAAAACATCAAACATACAACACCACAAAAATATTTTTTCATAAATTTTCTCCCATATTCAATTACAGATCGAACATATCTATAAGCTGTCTGTGAAGCTTTACGTTATGAACCCTTATTATATCAACTTTCCGTTCAAGAGCCAAAGTATTTAGCGCAACAGTAAAAATATCTTTTGTTTCATTATCAGCCTCTTGCATGTTCAAAAGGCTCTTACGGGATAAACCCAGAAGAATAGGACATTCCAAAGACTTCAATTCTTCAATTCTTCTGATTATTTCAAAATTATGTTCTCTTGTCTTTCCAAAACCGATTCCCGGATCAACAATAATATTCTCTTTTCTAATTCCGCAGGAAAGCGCAAACTGAATACGTTTATGCAAATCAACAAAAATTTCATCCATAAGATTTTCATACATAGGATTAATCTGCATTGTCTCCGGAATTCCCTTGGAATGCTGAATAACAACCGGGCAGTCAAAATCCGCAATTATTCCCGCCATATTATAGTCATATGTCAGTCCTGAAACGTCATTTATTGCAGTAGCACCGGATTCTAAACACTGCCTTGCAACCTCTGCACTTCTTGTATCAATACTAATAGGAACATCAATTTCATTTTCTCTTGCAAATTCAAGAACCGGTAATAGCTTATCAAGCTGTTCTTCTGCAGAAACCGGTTCTGCAAAAGGTTTTGTAGATTCAGCGCCAATATCTATAATATCAGCCCCGTCTTCAACTAATTTATAAAGATGAGTGGCAGCCTCCTCGTAATTTTCGTACATTCCGCCGTCCGAAAAAGAATTATGCGTAAGGTTCAAAATTCCCATAATCTGGGTTTTGCCATAATTTTCAATCGACAAAATCCGCTCTATTTCCCGTCCGAGTTTTCTTAAGCCAAAAGGCTGCAATCCTAATTGAACAGCAATTTTTGACAATTGAGAAACACTTCCGCCAAGAATACAATCCGCTCTATCAATTTTACCGGTAATTGTGTTCTTGGGAGTTGCGCAATCAGCCCCGAATGATAAAGCTGTTTGTTTTAAGATATTAGCTTGAGCTGCCTTCAATCCGAAAATTTTAATATTTTTATACTCATATTTGTCACAAGCTCTTGCCGCATATGATTTATCAAAATCAATTGCTTTCAATTCCTTTAACAAATCATCAGTTTTTAATTCTTTTAAAATAAAATCATGCATAAAACAAGTTTAGCATGATTTTATATATTATTCAATTATTATAAAGTTTTTTGAATACCACCGGCAAAAGATATTACTCTGTTTTTGTGGCGAGATTTACTCCAACTTTGTCCATAAACGTATTTGCGACCTCAAACAATCCGGTCACAAATACAAATAAAGCACCGCCGCCGCCGATAATTGAACCAAGCTTCCCGGTAAACAGACCTTTCATAAATGAAGGCATTTTAGAATTTTTAGCCCATGTTGCAATATCGACCTTCAACTGTCTGTAATTAATCTTTAAAGCATTCCACAAAGAATTTGACTGTTTAATAGGCTGATTAACAAGGTTCGCACCTTCAGCAATATTATTTACAACACGGTTTAACTTTTCAGTTGATTTAAACATCTTAAAAGCAGCACCGCGTGTTGCAGTAACACCTGCTCCTGCCGCGCCGGTAACAGCTGCGGCCTCACCAACACGCTCGCGGCGTTTATCATCTTTATCGGAATTAACATTTCCGGTAAATGTCACAAATTTAGGAGTTAATGCATTAAGCTGCATCGAAAACGCCTCCTTCATCAATTATAACTCTTTTTCCGTCTACTCTGTAATTTCCGTTTTTATCAACATCAACATTTTGTTTGCTTCCGTCAACGGTTTTATTACTCAAAACATTAACTGCTGCGGTTCCTCCGCCTGCAACACCCATTGTTTCTACAAACACACGTTTATAATTTAAATTTTTAAAGTAATCAACAGTTTTATCTTTGAAATTCAGAGTGTTTTGGTATAATGAATTTTCTTTAACAGCATTTTTCCAGCCTGTCAAAGTTCTGCCGACAGGAGTGTCAAGGAAAGATTTTTCCCATCCTTTAATCCTTTCACCAGCGCTTTGATACCATTTTCTGCCGGAAATATATGATCCTAAATCGGAATATTTTTTGGAAACATATTTACGGGAAGTATTCAAGCCTCTTCCGATAGATTGCATGAAATCAGTTTTTCCTATTTTGGAAAGGACTTCCAATGTTCCGACGGTTCCCCATCTGAGACCGCCCCATCCGATAGCTACAGCGGTTAAGCCAGAGAGAACTTTTGTCCCGGTCTTTAAACCAGGTACCATATCTGTTTTTTGAGCTATTTGATCAACATTGGCCTTGGTTTGTTCCCACAAGTCCAGCTCCTTTTTCGCTTCAGCTTTTTCCTCGTTAATATCAAAGTAATTTTTACGATGTTTTATATCTCCTTCATAGTAATCATCATTATTGTCAAAATTCATATAATCAACATCTTCCGCATATTTTTGAAGATCTGATCTGCCAAATGCAGGTGTACGACTAACATTGTTTGTAAAATTCGGATGGATTGTTAACATATCTTTATTCACTCCAATAATCTTATCTTTCGGATGGATTAAACCTTCTGAAAAAATTTTTTTGCTTTTTTATACACACAATATTAATAATTTGTTACAAATAATTTCAACTAAAGTATTGCATATTATTTCAAATTTGTAAATATATTTATGAAGAGATGCTAAGAGTTTTTACAAATACTTGTCATCATTAGTTGTTTGTCATAGGATAAAATATATAGAAATAGCTAAGGAGAAAATATGAACGAGCTTTTAAAGAAAACAGCTGCCGAACAGAGTAAGGCATTAAAAAATAAAGAAATTTCCGCTGTTGAATTAACAGAAGCTGCTTTTGAGAGAATTGACGAACTTGATGAAAAATTGGGGGCTTTCAATTCGCTCACAAAAGAAACAGCGCTTAATACAGCAAAAAAAGTTGATGAAAAAATTGCTAAAGGAGAAGAACTACCGCTGCTTGCAGGTATTCCTCTTGCCCTGAAAGATAATATGAACCTTGTAGGGTCTAAAACAACTGCTTCAAGCAAAATTTTAGAAAATTTTGTATCCCCGTTTAATGCAACAATTACCCAAAAATTATTGGATAATCTTGTTCCTATTGTCGGGAAAGCAAATCTGGATGAATTTGCAATGGGTTCTTCAAATGAGAATTCGGCATTTAAAAAAGTTCATAACCCTTGGGATTTAAATAAAGTTCCGGGCGGATCATCCGGTGGTTCTGCAGCAAGTGTAGCATCTTGCGAGGCAACTCTTGCTTTAGGTTCTGACACCGGCGGATCAATACGTCTTCCTGCTTCTTTCTGTGGCATTGTCGGGATGAAACCGACTTACGGACGTGTTTCCCGCTATGGATTAATAGCTTTTGCCTCTTCTTTAGATCAGATCGGGCCTTTTGCAAGATCTGTTGAAGACGCGGCCAATCTGCTTGAAGTTATTTCAGGACATGACCCTAAAGATTCTACATCTTTGGATATGCCGGTTGAGCATTATGTTGATTTCCTAAAAAATGATATCAAAGGGAAAAAAGTCGGCGTTATAAAAGAATTAATGTCTGAAGGATTGGCTGATGATGTAGCTAAGGCTGTACAAAATGCAATTGAAACATATAAAAAACTTGGCTGCGAAATTGTTGAAATATCTCTGCCAAAATTAAAATATTCAATCGGAATTTATTACATACTTGCGACTGCGGAGTGCAGTTCGAATCTAGCAAGATTTGACGGCGTAAAATACGGCTACAGAACACCTGATGCAAAAAATCTTCTTGAAATGTATACAAAAACAAGAGCTGAAGGATTCGGGCCGGAAGTTAAACGACGTATAATGCTTGGAACTTATGCTTTAAGTTCCGGTTACTATGATGCTTACTATAAAAAGGCTCAGCAGATGAGAGCATTAGTAACGGAAGATTTTAAAGAAGCATTCAAAAAAGTTGATATTTTAATTTCTCCGACATGCCCGAATACAGCATTTGAACTTGGGGCAAAATCATCTGATCCACTTGCAATGTATTTAACAGATATTGCTACAATTTCAGCAAACCTTGCAGGTATTCCGGGGATGAGTGTTCCGGCCGGATTTGACAAAGATGGTATGCCTATAGGCTTGCAAATTCTTGCTCCTCAGTTCCAGGAAGGAAATTTGTTCAACTTTGCTTACCGGTTTGAACAATCCCATGATTACTGGAAACAGCTTGCAAACATCTAAAATAACTATTTATAAATAAATAAAAGACCGGTTTATACTTTTGTATAAATCGGCTTTTTATTGCTGTGAAAACAAATTTTTTGAAAAGTGACCGCAAAAGTATAGTCCTAAGAAAACACGCCAATATTGCAAACACACTTAAAATATGTTATAATGATTAAGTAAGCAATAAATACGGAGGAATTAAAATATGCTAAAACTCAATCATAGTGCGGATTTTGCTGATAGGGGGGGGGGCTAGACTATACCTAAAATCGTTGTTCCATGGCCATTACGGCAAATTGTTCGTGTCGGGACAGCGATATAAGCACTTTTTTGAAAACAATGTAAGTCAGAGAAAAACTTCTGACTACACCAACAAAATAGATAAATTGCTAAAATCAGACAATTGTCATCCTGAACTTGATTCAGGATCTTGCCACCTGCAAGAATATACTGAGTTCAATATCAATAAATCTAATGTTGGGGTGGAAACCACAACCTACAATAATATTTCGTTGAATACCAAGGAGCGCAGCGTAATAGTGTCGTGCCTCAGGCACCACTTGACTCGTAAAGCCGCGTTTACCCTGGCTGAAGTTTTTTCTCCATACTACTACTCGCCTCGTCGAGCCGCATTTACTCTCGCTGAAGTTTTAATAACCCTAGGCATTATCGGAGTTGTTGCCGCCATGACGCTGCCTTCATTAGTTGCTAACTACAAGGAAAAACAAAGAGTTACTCAATTGAAAAAAAGTTATTCCGTATTGCAGCAGGCTTTTCTTAGAGCTGTCGAAAAACACGGAGACGCTCAATATTGGAATTTAACACCTACTGAGACTGGCGAAATTGATGAAAATGGGGAACAAATCCTTGATTATTCAGGTTCGCAGAAAATT
>CALUYU010000066.1 GCA_944325075.1 Candidatus Gastranaerophilales bacterium | reverse complement strand
AAATCAAAGTTTTCTGTATCAAACGTAAATAAATATTATGTTGGGGTGAAACCCCAACCTACATTGAACTGTGTGGGACTCATAGGAAAAAGATCAATAATAAATTTACAATGTCATCCTGAACTTGCAGCTCCTCTTGTTGCCGACGAAAAGGAGGCTTACAAGGGAGGGTGCTCGCAGAGTATTTCAGGATCTAGCCACCAACAAAAATGTGTGACCATCTGTACTGTATCATGGAAAGAAGTATTAGATAAAGTAGGTTGGGCTTTCAGCCCAACAATGAAATTATGTTGGGGTAGAAGCCCCAACCTACAAAAAGCTATTTCTTATGTATCTCGGAAAGCGACGCGTCATGTAAGAGGGGACTTAGTCCCCGCATTTACACTGGCAGAGGTTTTAATCACTCTTGGTATAATCGGAGTTGTTGCAGCAATGACTTTACCGACATTAATTGCTAATGGCAGGAAAACAGAGACTATCTCAAGACTAAAAAAATTTAACAGCACAATGCAGCAGGCTTTATTAATGGCACAAAAAGATTACGGCGAACCTAAGTATTGGGATAAAAGTTATGATTTCTACCTTGATGATGAAAATGGAAATCATATTTTGGATGAGAATGGTAAGGTCCAAACTGATTGGAATAATGCCTCAAAACAAGGCTATGATTTCGTCATGAAGTATATAGCTCCTTATATAAAATATACTAAAATAGTAGAAGAAAATGAGGATGAAACACGTAAGTTTACCGCAATTTATTTTCAGGATGGAAGTATAGCGTATGTTAAAAATGGGGAGTGTATAGATTTCATGTTTGACGTAAACGGAAAGAATCGTCCTAACCAGGTTGGTATAGATCGATTTTATTTTTATATAGCGGCCTGGAAGCCAGAGCTCTATTTGAGCAACAAGAATACAATATGGGGAACGTATTATACACCATTGGGACGTAATGATAGAGCTAGAGTTTTATCCAATTGTAAAAACTCTGCTCTTTATTGTACTCGTCTTATTGAAATGGATGGATGGGAATTTAAGGATGATTACCCCTATAAATTATAATGGTTTTGTTTATAAACATAAAAAGAGGAAGTCAAAAGCTTCCTCTTTTCATAATTTTTTAACGAATAAAGTTTGTGTAAGGTTTTGGCTCAATCTGCGGTGTACTTATTCCTGCATTTTTTCCTGCTTCAATGGATTTAAGTATCCACGCCATATTGAGTGCAAGAGTTCTCATTGTGTGCAGCCCTTCAATATCTTGCTGAACTTCTTCTGCTGTTTTTCCGTGAACCATATTCCAATAAGTTGAAGAAATGTATGGCATTTGATTAATCGTAAAATGTTTCATAATAGGTTCAAGCGATGCAGTTGTACCGGCTCGTCTTGCTGAAACAACGGCTGATCCGGGCTTATACATAAAATATTCTGCACCTGCATAGAATACACGGTCAAGAACTGACAAAAGGCGTCCGCTTGGGTGTGCAAAATAAACCGGCGATCCGAATATAAATGCATCTGATGTTTTTGCCTTTTCTATAATCTCATTGACAATATCATCCTTAAAAATACATTTCCCTTCATTGTTTTTTCTGCAAGCCTGGCATCCGCAGCAATCTCTATATGCATTGTTTCCCAACTGTACTATTTCAGAATCAATTCCGTTTTCCTTAAGCGTTTTGGCAATTTCTGATAACGCTGTAAATGTACAGCCTGCTTTATTTGAACTGCCGTTAATCATTAATACTTTCATTTAACCCTCCTTATTTTTCATATTGTTATTATAACCCATAATAATATTTGTAAACTTTTTTTATAATTGCTGGCAATTTTTTTTATATCATGTTTTTATATTAAAAAGTAAAATTTTACAAGATCAAAACTTAAGATTATTATTAATACTTTAACAAGCAGCAAAGGCGGGAAAATGGCAGGACTTATGATTAAAGACTTAACAGTATTACCGGTTAAAGAAAAATCTAAACCTTATAACAAGCTGAGTATGATTTATATTAAGGATAGATTGAATAAAATTTTTACCCGCGAAATAAATTCTCCGACATCAATTTTCCGCAAAGTAAACGGTAATGTAATTAATAAACTTGCCTTATTTATATCAGGAAATTTGGACCGCTCCTGCTCGGTCGGAATTGCCGGTGAAACTGCAAGCGGAAAGTCAACTATTGCTTTTGATATTATAGACAAAATTCAGGAATTTGCGGATAATAAAAATCTTAGTGATGTAATTACAAGAATTAATATTGATGATTACTATTATGACCGTTCCGATATGGTGAAAAAAGCCGGAAGTTTTGCCGAGTTTGCTAAACACTATGACCTTGATGTTCCGGAAGCATTGGAATTAGAGTTGATGAAGGAACATGTATCCAAACTTCTTGCCGGGGAGACCGTTTATCTTCCCAAATATGATATGTCGGGTACTGCAAAACGTTACGATAATTTCAATCGAGTAAAGCCGTCAAAAATTATAATTTCGGAAGGACTTTTTGCTTTAACCGATAAAATTATAGACGCATTTGATTTTAAGATTTATGTTGATGTGTCAGCAAGTGTTCAAAAAGAAAGATTTTATATAAGAGCTGCAGAACGTGATTTAGGTGACTCTACAGATGAAGTTTATATGAATGCATCAGATAAAGCCCGAATTTATGTTCATCCGACTGCAATGAAAGCAGATATTATTCTTTCCGGAGAAGCCGATCGCGAAGATTATAAACGCTTTATAAGTGAAATTATTGAACTCATTTGTGATGTTCATAATATATAATAACTTCTTTTTTCTTAAAGTTCATTCCTGCTTAAACTAATGATGTCTTCTGTGTCTGTTTACTTTCGGCGTAAAATAAAAAAGATTATTAACTGCTATACTAATTAAAGGTTTTGTTTACAGTAATTTACAAGTGATTGGTTTATTATTTTCAAGTGTTCTGATTTATGGTATAATCATTTAGGAAAAAATATTAAAATTAAATAAAGATTGTAAAAAATACACTTGCTTTTTTAATCCATTTGCTGTAAAATGTAATTGTGAAATAATTCACGAATTAAAAAACTCTATAAATAGCCAAAAGATTAAGGAAAAATAGAATAGTTAGTACATAAAAAAAGGATTACCAAATTTGTTATAAAAAGGAGAAAACTTATGGCAACAAAAAACAAAAAGACCGTTGACAATTTGGAAAAAGCTTTGCAAAGTTCTTCTAAAGCAGTAGATACAGCAGAGCAATTAGAATTGTTGATTGAACGTGCTAAAAAGGCCCAAAAAATTTATGCAACTTATACTCAGGAACAAGTTGACGCTATCTTTAAGGCAGCTGCAACTGCTGCTGATAAAGCCCGTATTCCTCTTGCAAGAATGGCTGTTGAAGAAACCGGCATGGGTGTTTTGGAAGACAAGGTTATTAAAAACCACTTTGCTTCCGAATATATTTACAACAAACATAAAAATGCAAAAACTTGCGGTATAATTAAAGAAGATAAAGCTAATGGTATAAAAGTCGTTGCAGAACCTCTTGGCGTTCTTGCAGGTATTGTCCCTACAACAAACCCTACTTCAACTGCAATATTTAAATCATTAATAGCATTGAAAACAAGAAACGCTATAATCTTTTCACCACACCCTAGAGCTACAAAATGTACAATAGAAGCTGCCAAAATTGTTCTGGAAGCAGCTGTTAAAGCCGGCGCTCCTGAAGATATTATCGGCTGGATCGATGTTCCTTCAATTGAATTGTCAAATCAATTGATGAAACACCCTTCTATTGCTTGCATTTTAGCAACAGGTGGCCCTGGAATGGTTAAGGCGGCATACTCTTCAGGGAACCCTGCGTTAGGTGTTGGCCCTGGTAATGCTGCTGCTGTTATTGATGAAACTGCTGATATTAAAATGGCCGTTTCTTCAATTATTATGTCTAAAACTTTTGATAACGGTATGATTTGTGCATCAGAACAATCAGTAGTTGTTGTTGATAAAGTTTATGAAGAAGTTAAAAAAGAATTCATTTACAGAGGCGCTTATCTGTTAAGCCCGTCAGATGAAAAGAAAATGATAGATCTTCCTTTCATCGATCCAAAACGTGGTACTGCACATCCGGATATTGTTGGTCAAACTGCTCATAGAATTGCTGAATTAGCAGGTTTTGAGGTTCCTCAAACAGCTAAAGTTCTTCTTGCAGAAAGACCTGAAGTTGATTGGGAAGATCCATTCTCAAGAGAAAAATTGTCTCCGGTATTGACAATGTATAGAGCAAAAGATTTTGAAGAAGCTGCAGAAATGGCTTATGAACTTATTTCAAAAGGTGGCGCAGGCCATACAGCTGACCTTTATACAGATGCACGTCATCAGGAAAGAATTGATAAATATTCAGAAAAAATGCCTACTTGCAGAGTATTGATTAACTCTCCATCTGCTCAAGGCGGTATTGGTGATTTATACAACTTTAAGCTTGAACCGTCACTATCTCTTGGATGTGGTTCCTGGGGTAAAAACGCTGTATCAGGCAATATTGGCGTTGAAAATTTGTTAAACTATAAGACAGTTGCAGAAAGGAGAGAAAATATGCTCTGGTTTAAGGTTCCGCCTAAAGTTTACTTCAAGAGAGGCGCTGTTGATTTAGCTCTTCGTGAACTTCAAGGCAAAAAACGTGCATTTATTGTAACCGACAGATTCTTATTTAACTCCGGCGCAGTTGATAGTATCGTTAATGTATTGGATGAAGTTGGTATTGATCATCAGATTTTCTTTGATGTAAAACCTGACCCTACATTATCTACAATTAATCAGGCAATGGAAATTATAAGACCATATGAACCTGATGTAATTATTTCATTAGGTGGCGGTTCTCCAATGGATGCTGCTAAAATCATGTGGTTATTATATGAACAGCCTGACACAGTATTTGAAGATATTGCAATGAGATTTATGGACATCAGAAAGAGAATATGTCGTATTCCTGAACTTGGCAAAAAGGCAACAATGGTTGCTATCCCGACTACATCAGGTACAGGTTCGGAAGTTACACCGTTTGCAATCATCACAGACGATGAAACTCAGGTTAAATATGCAATTGCAGATTACGCGTTAACACCTAATATGGCAATTATTGACCCTAACTTTGTTGACGGTATGCCGAAAGGATTAACCGCTGCATCCGGTATAGACGCATTAGTTCACGCGACAGAAGCTTATGTATCTTCTATGGCAACTAACTTCACAAATTCAAATGCTTTAGAAGCGACTAAGTTAATCTTCAGATATCTTGAAAGATCATACAATGAAGGTGCTAATGATCCGATTGCAAGAGAAAAAATGCATTATGCCGCAACAATTGCCGGTATGGCTTTTGCAAACTCATTCTTAGGTTTGTGCCACTCAATGGCTCACAAACTTGGAGCAATGTTCCATGTTCCTCACGGTGTTGCTAATGCATTGTTATTTAGACAGGTAATCAAATACAATGCCGTTGATTGTCCTAAAAAACAGGCAATCTTCCCTCAATATAAGTACCCTAATGCAAAGGCTAAATATGGCCAAATTGCTGATGAACTTGGGTTAGGCGGAAAGAATGATGATGAAAAAGTTGAATTGTTTATCAAAGCAATTGAAGATTTGATGAAGAATATCAATCTTCCGTCATCTATTAAAGAATTTGGTGTTTCAGAAACTGAATTCAATGAAAAATTAGATGAAATGGTTGAATTAGCATTTGACGACCAATGTACAGGTGCTAACCCGGCTTATCCATTGATGGAAGATATCAAGGCAATTTATCAGGATGCTTATAACGGTGTGGTAAGAGATTACTACTCTACAAAAAAATAGTATTTCTGAAAGAGCTGAAATAACGAGAGAGAACCGTTTTATAACGGTTCTCTTTTTTGTGAATGGGCCAAAGTTTTGATACCGCCAGTGTTACAAAGTTCCGTTAAAATAGTGATATGCCCAAAAACAAAATTTAAACAGTAAATGAAAATTAAATAAAGCATAAATAAAATATTTGTGATAAAATTAGATCAAGACTGCGGAGAGGTGTCCGAGTGGTTTAAGGTGCGGATCTCGAAAGTCTGTGAAGGGTAACACCTTCCGTGGGTTCGAATCCCACCCTCTCCGTTCTTTATGGGATAAAAACTTACTTTTTTCTTTGGCCGAAAGAAAAAAGTAAGCAAAAAAGAAAGCACTATGAGTGTACTTTTTTGAGTAATTTAGTCGGAAGTTTTTTTATTATTGCGAGGGCGGATAACCCGAAGCAATCAAGCTTTTAGGCGGTCGGAAGTGGTTTGATTATCTCAATTTCAAATTACCTACTTTACTCTTTTTCTACTCACTCAGAATTTTTAATTTTTGCAAAATTAGCTTTTTCTTTACTTCACAAGCCGATTTTTCCCCCGAGTAATTAAAGAGTAGTTTGAGTAATTTGAGTATTTTAAACTTGTTGGGCAAGTATGAAATGTCCCCCTAAAAATGTAATCGGTCAGTAGGACATTTCAGAAAGCCCAACCGACAGGCTACAAGCTTCAAAAATTTTTACAAATTCTTCTTTATATTGTTTTATTTTTATATTTAAATCTTCCATTGCTGCCATTTTACAATCCAGTTTTCTCATCAAGTTTGAAATAATCTATAAATGCCAGAATTGATATTAGTTCATTGAAAAACACATCAAGCTGTTTCGGACTGTTTAGCGGCGTAAATAAATTGCCGATTTCAAAAAGATTTTTGTTTGTTGATATCGCAAACATCAAGCTCTCACCATAAAACGAACATTTTACACCACGGGCACCAAAGGCTGTCTGTAGATTTTTAAATCGCTCCATAAATGCTGTTGTGATTAAGTATCTGCCTTCAACTTCGTCTGATGAATATGCTTTGTATTTTTTATTAAATTCAGAATCTTCTAACTTTATTGCGTTTAAAACTTCTTTATTTTTATTTGTCTTTTCACAATAAATCGCGATTATAAATGAAATTAAACCAAGTACACCATTGAAACATACTTCCATGTCTTTAAGATATATTCCCAGAGGCAGACAAATCAACACCGCAATTAACGACAACAAACTCCAGCTTCTGTTTTTAATATTGGTATCATCTTTTGTTACGATAATCGTTTTATTTTTAATTGTTTTATTTGCATCAAAATTTATTATTACTCCTTTAAAAACAGGCCGGACACTACTTCTTTGCCCAGAACTTGATACATATGAAAGATCTGTTTCTAAAATTGTGTAGTTTACATCCTTAAATGTACCCTCAAATATATCATCATTAGATCGTCTATTAAATGTTGAAAATAATTCACTTTCTACTAATTGAGAATCTGAAATTCCTTTACCAATTATAGAACCCCATTTCATATTCCCGAAAGCCGAAACAACATTATTCATACAAGACGCTTTCAGCATTTTAGCGAAATTATTGTTTTTTACAGTAGGTACACCCATAATTCCGCCAAGAAAAATGAAATTTGCCAGTATACAGAAAAATGCCAGTTCAGGTGATACAGTTCTGAACATTAGATTACTCCAGAAAAATTTCAAACCGATAATCAATAACGTAATTAATATCGCTTCAATTATAAAAATTTTAAACCACTCAAACTGCCGCTTTTTTTCATACTTCGCCATTATGGGAGCAATATCTTTATAATATATTTTGTGAAATGTGCTTCTTATTTCAGATGCCGGCGGTACTTTTTTATTTTGCATAAAATAAGTCTTTCTTGCTAAATCGTTTATCTAAATTATACAGAAATTCTTATTTTTATACATAATACAAAAATATTAGATTATAAAAAAGCTTGTAAGTTGGGGTTTATTACCCCAACAAAGATATTTTATTTGTGTAGAATTATGGCATGAATTATAGCAAGTAGGTTGGGCATACTTGCCCAACAATACTAAATGTTAGCCGTAGGAAACTGCTTGATATTGTATTCTTAAACTGGCTTAAATCGGACTTTATTAGGACACAAAATTACAAAGAATAATTTTAATCAGGCTATAATTTAATCAAATTGCAGAACTTCTGAAGTCCAATCAATGTCCAATTTATCGTTGGGCAAAGTATGCCCAACCGACATTCCTTACGGTACTTTACTTTGGATGAAAAAAATAAGATATGCCGAACAGCAAGCCCCATTATCAAAACCAAATTATTATCCATATAAAATTGGTATCTCGTATCTTTCTGCAAATTTAGCAATATTTTCTGTGATTTCATAACCTTTAGGCAAATAAATGCCTTCTATATTTGGACGCATAATACCTTCAAACATTTTTTCTTTACTAGTTATAGTTTGGATTGCTTCATATAATTCATTATCCAATTTTTCAACATCTTCTATATATTTGACATTGCCTAATTTTTGAATTCTTTGATTATATTCATCAAGACTTATATTCATTTTTTTTCGAATCAAATTCGGAATATAATTATTAGCTTCATTTTCAGCTTGTAAAAAAATATTCTGTATATTATACAAATTTTTCTGTGCACCATAACCTGATGACATATCTCCTTTAGCTTGAATCATTAGATCTTTTGTTGATTTAGGCGAGATAATTAGTCCAATTCGATTTTCCCCTTTTAAATATCCGATTCCGCCTTTATAGCCCGTGCATAGTATTGCATTTGGATCTGTTAACAAGAGTCCTTCCAGACGTGATAAATTCGCCTCATCCAAATTATGAATCATGTACTTCCCTGAGGCTGGCAATTCTCCGGTTTGAATTGAGAAGCCATGAGAGATTGTTGTATTCGTGGGGATTGTTGCTAAAGAATTAGTTAATGGCGGTTTTATATCCAGTATACAACCGCTATTTATTTTTAATGGACTATTGGGTAAAAATTTCTTACCTCTTGGGATTTGTTCTAATAAAGAATTTAAAATTCTATCATAAGTCGTTTCGACAGCTTTTTCATAAGCGTTTTTGCTTTGTAGATATGTCTTATAAGCAGTCTTATCAAACATATCTTTTGGCATTTGCGGGCTTTTTAAACCCTTTATATCCCTAAAAATTGCAATATCTGGTAAGTTTTCGACAAAGTTTTTATTACCGCCTCGATAATTAATTGAAATAAATGAATTTATAAAACTTTTTTTATCTTCTATTGATAAATTCTTGAAGTTTTCCAGATTAACATCTTTAATTTTATCAAAATCTTTAAATTCAAGGCTATGTATTAGTTTTTCGTTTAAGGCTTCTTTTGATTTGATAATTTTTCTGATAGTTTCCGCAGAATGCCCTCTGCGTTTCACAACGTCAAGAAATCTTAGGTATAAATTTGTTCCAATATCATTTTCTTTAATAAATTGTCTCGTTAAATTTAACGAATTTTCATTTAATAAGCCTAAAACAACCTTTTGATCTCTCAAGTCACTAAAAGTATTAATAATATGAGAGATTTCATTTGTTTTAATGCAATGACTTGCTGTTGGAATATATTTCAGCCCAACAGTATTAACATTTACAGGTCTTGTTGCAAGCATACTTTTACCGCAAGTTCTTGTCCAAGCAATAATTTCTTTGCCAATAGTTGTACCGATTTTCCCTATTCCCATTAAAAATTTCCCTTAATTCCCCTATATATTTATATAAAGCATTATCTTTCTCAAAAATTGCTCAATTGTTACAAAATATTTTTGTACAATTGAGATTTATAACAATTTTTGTTATAATATAGATATATATTGTTATAAATGAGGTATTTTATGAACATATCTTTAACACCAACATTGGAAAAATATGTACAAGATAAAGTTGCATCTGGCTTATATAATTCTGTTAGCGAAGTCATTAGAGAGGCATTAAGAATGATGGCTTCTAAAGATAAAGTATCTCAAGAAAGAATTGCGCAGTTGAATAAAGAGATTGAAGAAGGCTGGAATGATACTGTAATTTTGGATGGGCATTCTGCTATGGAAAAATTGATAAAAAAATATGAATGATTTGGAACTTGAAATTACAAGTAAAGCATATCATGACATTGAAATAATTTCGGATTATATTGCTAAAGATAATAAAACTGCTGCAACAAAATTTGTGAGATTATTTAACAATGCATTTAAAACTTTATGTAAACATCCTTATCTTGGGAAATCAAGAGATGATTTTACATATTTAGATGTTAAATTTTATGTTGTGAAAAAGAATTACTTAGTTATCTATAGAATAATTGATAATAAAACCTTAAGAATATTAAGAGTTCTAACGACTTATCAGGATATTTGTTCAATATTTTAATAGTCAAATTGATTGTTAAAAATAGTTTGTAGGTTGGGTTTTCTACCTAACATAAATTGCCCCAAAAAATCAAACCATCTGTAACAAGAAATCAAGCCATGTGTTCTTTTACAGTCAGGAAACGTCCAGTTTTCTGACACCCCGAATAATCCAAGAAGAAAAAAGTAAGTTAAATGTAGGTTGGGCTTTC
>CALUYU010000065.1 GCA_944325075.1 Candidatus Gastranaerophilales bacterium | reverse complement strand
GCTACCCTTCTCCACCCAAACAATACTCAATTGTTTGCGCGGAGTCCTTGCCAACAAAGGCTAATTGTCTCAAGGGCTCTTATTTGATTGTCATTCTTTAACAGAAGTTCCAGTGAATACCTCACTTCCTCCATCCATCATATTTGAATGGAACCTTCCGCAAAGACTATGCAATAATGGGCTTTAAATAAGCCGGCAATAGGAATCGAACCTACAACCTACGGTTTACAAAACCGTTGCTCTACCGTTGAGCTATGCCGGCTTACGTATTCCATTCTATTAAGAAAATTTTTAAATGTCAAGAACTTTTTTTTCTGTTAGTAATATAATAGTTTCAAAAGTATTTATTAAAATAGAAGGATAAAATTATGGTCAAATATATTGCCCCTATTATTCTACTTACTATCTCAAATATTTTCATGACATTCGCCTGGTATGGCCACCTTAAACATAAATCAACTGCCTTATGGGCGGTTATTCTCATCAGCTGGGGAATTGCTTTTTTTGAATATTGCTTCCAGGTTCCGGCAAACCGTATCGGACATGAAGTTTATGATGCCGCCCATCTAAAAACTATTCAGGAAATCATTACTCTTATAGTATTCAGCTTCTTTTCTGTCCTTTACCTGAAAGAACAATTCAAATGGAATTACCTGGTAGGTTTTGCGCTAATTATTCTGGCCGCATTCTTTATATTTAAAAAATGGTAAACCTGATTAATGCATTTCCCTTCCGATCTGCATACATCTTAAAATCAGGCTTTTCTTTTGCCCAAAGATAAACAGACTTTAGTCTCGCAAACTTGTCAGGATGATGCGCAAATACCCAATAATAAGTTTTTCCTTTTTTCAATTCATTCAGATGTTTTACATATTCTAAATTATCATTGTACCTCTCATGCTCAACTACAACAGGACTCCCTAACGATATTTCGTTTTTATAATATTCATAAAGTATAGAATTCCCCTCTGAAATATATACAATATCGTCCGCAGCCGCTTCTTGTGCCACAATCTGCAACGGAGCAACTATATTTTCCTCTTCATATCCCTTTAACAACACATTCCGGAATGTTTCAAGCGCCATAGGAAAAAGAATTAAAATTACACATATGATACCAATAATTTTAAATTTTATATAGTCAATAAATTTAAAACTTAACAATATAAATATCGGAATAAGAAATAATATTATTCTTGTTGAATAAGGATAAATTCCCAAATAAGAAAGAATCATTAATAACACAACAGGAATTAATAAAAGATAGTTCTTTGCACATTGTCTATCTTTAAATAAAATATACACGATTGATAATAATATAAAAAACAACGGCAAGCCTATATTAAAAATATATCTTATATTTTCAAAATTTAAAGAAAGAAAATGCAAAAATCCTTTATTTATAAAAGCATTAGACCAATAAGAGTGTAAATAACCGTTCTCCGACAGATGGAAATTAAATCCCGCCAATAAGACTACATTCAAACCAATAATCAACAGCGGGATATAAAGAGTTTTAAACACTTTTCTATTAAAAATAAGAAGGGTTAACAGAGCAGAAAATAGCGCAAAAACTGATGAAAAAGAGAGCCATATAAAAATTGAACCTAAAATTCCATAAAGGAATTTTAATTTATTGCCCGACTCAGAAATCTTATCTATATAAAAATAACTAAGAAGAATAAGAAGGAAGCACAAAACATCACTACTATACGGCTTGAATTCCTGGGAATATCTGCACAAAGGATAGCAGATTGAAAAAGCCGTAAGAGCAGATATTTGAAGATATTTTTTATTCAAAAATTTAACTGTAAGTTTATAAAACAACCAGATTGACAAAATTGCAGAAACAAAAGGAACCAAACGTAATGCAAAAGTTTTAACAGGAATTATCAAATAAAAAATTTTTGACAAATACATGAATAACTGAGGGGCGGCCTGAGAGTATTCCAACGGAATAAAATAATTCCGGGAATGAATAATATTAAGAGCAAGAGCACACTCATCATTCCACATAGGACGGTTAAATAAAAGAAATATAAGGCGTAACGATATTCCCAATATAATAGCCAACATGACAAAAATTTTATAAACCCTAACTCTTTGCAATAACTTGCAATTTTTCACAAGAAAATACTCCCTTCCTAATTTTTTAAACACGAATCACCAATCCTAAAAAACAAACAGCGGAAGACGGGACTCGAACCCGCGACGTCAACCTTGGGAAGGTTGCATTCTACCACTGAATTACTTCCGCATGCTCTATCTATAATTTATATTACACCAAAAAATAATTAATTAAAAGTAATATTCAAAAAGATTTTGAAAAAAGTCTGATTACCAGAACTCCTGCAATTATCATAAAAATCCCCAATATAGCAGGGAAATCCAGCGATTGTTTATAAATTAAAAAGCCTAAAAGAGAAATCAGAACTATTCCGACACCGGACCATACCGCATAAACAACGCCGGTAGGAATATACTGCATGCAAAGAGACAAAAAATAGAAACTTATTCCATACAGTAATAAGGAGATAATGGTTGGAAGTAATACTGTAAATCCGTTTGAGCTTTTTAAAACGGTAGTAGCTATGACTTCAAAAGTAATCGCCAAAAGTAAATATAAGTATTTCATAAAACTATTTTAGCATAAATAAGCAACAAATTTCCTGATATCTAAAACCTTATGTATATTTTTAATAACAAATTTAATTGAGCCCTTGACAAACCCGGAAATATATATACAGGGCGGCAGTTTCCCGGACTGCCCAATGCCCTTATAAAACTGAACGGTTCTTATCTAATATGATGAGAGCTGTTTTTTAACATGTAATCCTGCCTGACTCTCAGATTAGAATGAATTACTCCATCTTTAGGCTAATAAAAAAGAGCCACTTTTGTGACTCTTTTTTATGGAGCGGGAGACGAGGCTCGAACTCGCGACATCCTCCTTGGCAAGGAGGCATTCTACCACTGAATTACCCCCGCTTAGGTTTTTTAGGGTACTTTTCTATATTACATGCTCAAAAAAAAATTGCAAGTGTTTTATTTAATAAAATTTTACGCAAAAAAATTTTTTACAGGTTTTTATATTTCCGAATACTAAACCGGAAAGGAAAATCAATGTCTTTACTTCACTCAATCACAAAACATTCATCTAATGCACTTAACAAGCTGCCAAACAGGTTTACGGAAAACGGTATGTTCTTAAAAATGGGAGCCGTTAAACGTACCCCGCGGAACAATTCAAATAGTGAAATTATTGAAACCATAAAATCATACGCTGACAAAACTCCTGAGGTCAAAGAATTTGTTTCTCATATTGGTGAAATGGATCCAAAATATCTTGGACTTGCGCTTGATACAATTGAACTTTCAAATATTTCACTCTTGACGAATAACAATATTAATTTTCTGACGAAATCCAATAATAATAAATCAATTCTCTCAACAATACTTGAAGCTTTACCTAAGGCAAGCAAAGAAAATCCGGAGGCCTTAGACCTTGCACAAACAGTTATTAATAACAGTGATGTCAGAAATTCAAAATATTTTCTTGCTAAATTATTTTCATTTAATATCTCTGATATGAAAGAGCTAAGACCTCAATTTGGTGCTATAAAAGATTTTATTCCGAATCTTGCAAAAGAAATTTTGAACCCGCCAAATCCGATTTCTTTCGAAAAAAATAAAAACTTTTTCGATTTTATCCAAAACATAGTATCGCCGGAGTCGAAAGCTGAAAATATTAAAAGGATTAACAAGATCAGCCAAATTATTGATAAAAATTCGCCTAGAGAAATTCAGCATCCTTTTTATATAGATGAATTTGTCAAAGGAGATCCTAAAATAATTAATGAAAATCTTGATTATCTCCCGGACTTACTTACAAATGCCGGATATGAAGGTAAAACGGTTGATGTCAGCGGTTTTTTAACTAAGAACATCCATCTTAAATAATCCAAAATTATGCAGCTTGCTCTTCTCCGACAGAATTGCTATCCATTGAGCTTATATCAATAGAAATTCTTTGGTCGAAAATTTTGTTTAAGGAATTAACAAGATCATTTGAAGATTCAACCCAAAACATAGACGCTGTTAATATTTTGGCCTCTACACCGTCATCATCAACCTTGAGCATTACCGGATCAGAACCTTGATGTTCACAAAGTTTGTTCTTAAGCAGAACCAGCTCTTCAAACTTAAATTCGTCTTTTAATGTTATTGTAAATATATTAGAATTATCAACAGGCTTTACCGTATCAATAAGGATAACCGGTGGTTCATCATCTGTACGCCGGCTAATCTTGCCTGATATAATAATTCTCTGTTCACTTTGAAGATAATCTCCGTATTCTGCAATCTTTGAGTTAAATGCAATCGTTTCTGCCTTGCCGGTTAAATCCTCAATAGTTAAAAATCTAATAAACTTTGTCGGATCTTTTTTGGTTGGAATTTGTTTCATGGAAGTAACTAATCCGCAAATAGTGACGACTTTATCATTCGGCAGTCCCGGCAATTCCGAAACCTTGTGAGTCATCAGGAAAGGCAGCTTATCTCTAATTGTAGAGAGAGGATGGCTTGTTACGTAAAAACCAAGAAATTCTTTTTCAAATAATTGGATTTGACGCTGATCATACTCCTCATCAGTTCCGGCAAGCTGAAATTTTGCATCTTCTATGGCTGATGAATCGCCAAACATATCAAACAAACTCGTCTGACCTGATTCTTTTGCTTTTGCTTCTTTTGAGGCTGTAGCAGTAAGATATTCTATATTATCCCACAGCTGCTTTCTGCTTTTTTCAATAGATGAAAATGCTCCCGCTTTAATTAAACCTTCCAGAGTTTTTTTGTTTGAACATTTTGAATCCAATCTTTTTATATAATCATATATTGATTTAAATTCACCATTGGCCTCACGCTCTTTAATGATTTCCTCAATAACGCCTTCTCCGACCTGCTTAATTGAGGCAAGCCCGAATCTGATATTGTGACCGTCCGGTGCGTATTCGGAAAAAGACTTATTAATATCCGGAGGTAAGACCTTTATCCCGTATTTCAAGGCTTCTTCTATGTAAATCTGAGTTTTTTCCTGATCTCCGGCGACACTTGACAACAGGGATGACAGATATTCTACCGGATAATGACATTTCAAATATGCAGTCTGATATGCAACAAATGCATAAGCAGAGGAATGCGCACGGTTAAAACAGTATGCAGCAAAATTTTGGATTTGTTCAAAAAGTTTCGTTGCATCTTCAGGTTTCATACCGTATTTAGCAGACCCTTCAATAAGCTTGTCTTTTTGAGCAGCCATAGCCTCCGGATCTTTGTGCCCCATCATACGGCGAACCTGATCGGCCTGACCAAGTGAATAATCAGCCATAACCTGGAATATCTGCATAATTTGTTCCTGATAAACCATGGTTCCATACGTATCTTTTAAAATAGGTTCTAATCGTGGATGCGCATATGTAATTGCCTGACGGCCGTGTTTTCTCTCAACAAAGTCGTCGACCATGCCGGAACCAAGCGGCCCCGGACGAAACAGTGCAACAAGAGCCCCAAGATCTTCAAACACGTCAGGTTTAAGTTTTTTTACAAGATTAGTCATCCCTTGTGATTCTAGCTGGAATACACCAACAGTTTCACCCTTTACAAGCATGTCATAAGTAGGTTTATCATCCAAAGGTATGTGGTTAATATCAACATCTATTCCTTGACAGCGCTTAACAAGTTTACACGTTTTATGGATCATTGTAAGGTTTCTTAAACCCAAAAAGTCCATTTTTAGAAGTTTCATTTTTTCAAGAATTTCACGGTGATACTGTGTAATTATAATCCCGTCTTTGGATGGCTGAACCGGGACAATCTGATCTAAAGGTTTGTATGAAATAATTACGCCCGCAGCATGCATACCAATGCCGCATTTAACACCTTCAACACATTTTGCGGTATCTATAGTTCTTCTTATTTCTTCATCTTCATCGTAAAGTTTTTTAAGCTCGGAACCTTCTATCATTGATTTTTCAATCGTATCTTCCGTAATAAGAGAGGCAGTCTTATTGCTTTTTGCATATTCCATGCCAAAAACCCTGGCTACACTCTTAAACGCATTTCGGGGAGCTAAAGTAGAAAAAGTTATAATCTGACATACTTTATCTGCCCCGTATTTATCAACAACATAGTCAATAACTTCACCGCGTTTTTCAATACAGAAGTCCGTATCAATATCGGGCATACTATATCTTTCAGGGTTAAGAAATCTTTCAAACAAGAGGTGATGGCGGATAGGATCAAGATCCGTAATATCAAGAGCATAAGCAACTACCGAACCTGCGGCTGATCCACGGCCCGGCCCGACCGGTATATCATGTGTTTTTGCATAATGAATAAAATCCCAGGTTATAAGGAAGTATGCAGCAAAACCCATTTTATCAATAATGCCAAGTTCATAATTAACACGTTCTTTAAGTTCTTCTGTAATATTTTCTTCACCGTATTTTCGTTTCAACCCCTGCATTACAAGTTCGGCAAGATAAGACTCATTCGTATGGTTAGGCGGAACTTTAAAATCCGGAAGAGGCGCTTCCCATTTAATGGTAATATGGCATTTTTCAGCTATATCAACCGTATTTTGTATACACTGATTAAAAGTTTCCGTATCCATCCACTTAAAAGCTTCTCTTAACTCAGGAACAGTTTTTACATAAAATTCATTATTAGGGAAATGGAAACGGTGCTCCTCACTTTTTAACGACTGAGTCTGCATGCAAAGAAGTGTATCATGCCAGTCTGCATCTTCCTTTTTAAGATAATGCGAGTCATTGGTTATTACCATTTGGATATCAAGTTCTTTGGCAATACGTATTAAGTCAGGATTTGTACGCTTTTGTTCTTCCAACCCGTGATCCTGAAGTTCAATATAATAATCTTCTCCAAATAAATCTTTATAACGTTTGGCAACAGCTTTTGCTTCTTCATACTCACCTTTTTTAAGGTGTTGTAAAACTTCACCACCCAAGCAGGCCGAACAGCAAATAAGACCTTCATGGTACTTTTCAAGCATTTCAAAATTTATACGCGGCTTCATATAAAAACCTTTACAAGCAGCGTCAGAAGCGAGCTTAACCATGTTCATATATCCCTGGTTGTTCTTTGCAATAAGCACAAGGTGATAACGCGGGTTGTGATTAGGATCTCTCTCTGATATATCTCCGTCATGGACATAAAATTCACAGCCGATAAGAGGTTTTATACCTGCTTCTTTGGCCTCGAGGTAAAGATCTAATGCCCCATACATCACACCATGATCCGTAACTGCAACTGCCGGCATGTTATTTTCTTTGGCAAATTTACACAAGGCTTTAAGCTTGATAGCACCGTCAAGCAGAGAAAATTCACTATGTAAGTGTAATGGAACATATTGTTGACTCATAATAATATCGTATCACGATGGCAATAAAAAAATATTTATTGTTAATTTTTATTTAGAGAGAATTTGTTTCCTTAAAATTTGACAGAGCAGAAGGCAAAAACAGACTAAACAAGATTACCGTATATTTTACCATTCTCATATTTTTCAAGTTTTACCGGCTGCAAAGTATTTGTTAAATTTAAATCTTTAGAATTTAATACGACGCTAAGGTAATTTCTTGTTAAGCCCTTGAGAAAGCCGCTGTTTTTATCCGGATGCTTTTCAATAAGAACTTCTTTTACCAAACCAATATTTTTATTAACAAATTCGTCATACTTTTTGCGTGAAATTTCCTTTACAATATCAGCCCTTAATTCTTTAATCTTATCATCAATCTGATCAGGCATTTCTGCACCTTTAGTTCCTGCTCGCCTGGAGTACGGGAAAGTGTGTATTTGGGTTAATCCGGACTTTTCAAGATTACTCTTTGTAATATAAAAATCCTCATCAGTTTCACCGGCAAATCCGGTAATGATATCTGAACCCAAAAACGGAAGTTCAAACATTTCATTAATTTTATCTATCTGTTTTAAGTAATCTTCTACTTTATAAAATCTATTCATTGAATTTAAAGTTTTATTGCAGGCCGACTGGAGAGACAGGTGAAAATGAGGACAAAACTTTTCGGAATTTTTCAAAAAGCTTAGCAGTTCATCGGTAATTTCATGAGGATTAAGCGAACCAAGCCGGTAACGTTCAATAGACGTGTTTTCCTCAACTTCTGTCAACAAATCAAGAAGAGTTTTACCAAAATCTTTACCCCACAGTCCTATGTGTATACCGGTAAAGATAACTTCTTTAAACCCTTTTTCAGAAAAACCTTTTATCTGTTTTATTATATAATCACTATTTGCGCTACGGCTTTTTCCTCTGGCAAAAGGTATAATACAATATGAGCATCTGTTATCACATCCGTCCTGAATCTTTAGATATACGCGGGTTTTAGTTGTATTCATAAGGTCAGTATAATTGAATTTATCAACCGTCATTATATCAGATGCAGCACAAGTTTTCCCCGAAGACAAAACTTCAAACATTTTTAGTTTATCATCATTTCCGACAACCAAATCAATAAAATCATTTTTTAAAAGTTCCTGCTTTTCTATCTGAGCCATACAACCGGTAACAACAGTAAAAATATCCGGATTTTTATGTTTTGCATGGCGTAAAAGATACATTGCCTCGTTATCACTTTTATGCGTAACAGAACAGGAGTTTAAAATATAAATATCAGCCTCTTCAAGTTTTTTCACTTCCGAAAAGCCGTTATGTACAAGATTTTCTTTAATCAGAGCGCTTTCAAACTGGTTAGACTTGCAGCCCATGGTGTTAATCAAAAACTTTTTCATTTCTAAATAATATAAAAAATATATGCGTTTGTAAACATTTATAACAAAGAGAGAATACAAATAGCAAAAAATTTTACATTCTGTTTTTCATGTAATATAATATGTGTACGAAAGTGTAGGTGAACCATGCAAGTTTCAGCAATATCATCTTCAGCTCAAAATTTTACAGGTAAAAGAACTAATATTGATCAGGTTATTCATTGGGATGATAACGATCTCAGAGAAATGGCATTTGATGCAGCCTTAAAAAAAGATGAAAAAAGACGACGTAATATTAAACGATTATATTATGCAGTACCTTTAGTCGGAGGGCTTACTACCGCAGCCTTGACCAGAGGAAAGTCTACAATTCTCTCAAGAGAAGTTTCCGGATTATCAGCAAAAGTTGCGGGCGGACTTAAAGAAGCAGGGTACTGGACATTCCTTTTAGGTACAGCAATGCTTGGTGGAATCGGTATTAATGCCGCAAGTAAAAAATCTGAAAAATTTAGAGAATTTAGAAGAAACCATCCTGTTTTAACATTTATTTCTGATGTTGGACTCTTTGTAGCTGCAACATCACTTATTCCGGTTGGGGCTAAAAAGCTTTATGCAAAACTTAAACCTGACCACCTGAATAAAATAGGAAAAGGTGTTGATAGTATCGCAGGCCATATTAACAGTATTAAGAAACCTAAGTTTATGAAAAACTGGGGAGACTTTCTTTCAATACATACTCCGGATTGGGTTAAATCTTTAGGAGAAACTGTTTTGGCCTTTGCTCCGCATATAACACTTGCCTCTGCATTTATTTCTTCAGTAAGAAGTGATGCCAGAGCAACAAGAGATTTTTATAATAATTATGCCGGATTAAAAGAATTTCAACACAGACTGGCTACTGCCAGAGTTGATGAATTAAAACGGGCTCAGGAAGACTAGTTTAAGAATAGTGTGAATGTAGTGAGAAAAAATAAGACTGTATAAAATACAGTCTTATTTTTATTTCTAATATATGAACCGGAGTGTACAATGAAATGAACCGCCTGCTCAAAAGAACCTCGACGACAAGTAAACTCAAATCGGATTATTTACATTTATGTTTACCACTCCAGCTTAAGCCATCACATTTTAAGTAATCCATATTTTCGTTGAATATTACCCACGCGGCACAGCCATAACCATTATACTCACTCGAAATAGTCCTATTACAGAAGTCCTCAAAAGATCTTAGCAGTTCAGTTCCTGCAACTCCCATTGGTGTTATACGATCCTTAAATACATAAAAATAAAATATATCACGGCCAGTTGTATTTGGTGGTGCTGTTCCGTTTATGTCTACACTAAAGTCTGCACAAACCACATTCTTATTATCACAATTATTTATACCATTAGATATACTTCCGCCAGCCAAAATTGCTCCGTCATTCAGAATAAGACGTGGTATTCGATCATTAGATCGCTTTTGCCCATTTAAAGAATAAGTTGGATAACCTTCACACTGAGCGCTATTTGTATCAGTACAAGCTTTTAAAACTTGTAAATAAGGCTGTAATTTACTCCAGAATAACTTTGCCTGTTCTGCCGGTTGCTCTCCAGAGACAGATTCCCCGGTATCTGGATCTTCTTCATATATTGACTCTGAAAGCCCCCAATTATCTATTGTTCCATTATCGTTCTGTGCACGCAGATAAGCCTGATTAAGAATACTATACATTTTCTTTAATTTTGTTACCGTGACCTTCTGTTGATGGTTTGCTATCAATGTAGGCAACGTCATTGCTGCTACAACACCAATTATGCCAAGGGTTATTAGAACCTCGGCAAGAGTAAATGCAACTCTGCGAGGCGAGTGGGGCCTAAGGCACTGCATTACAATGCTCCGCCGGCGGGGTAAAACGGAAATCAATGTAGGTTGGGCTTTCAGCCCAACATTAGTTTTTTGTGTGCAAATAGCCGAACATTTTTGTCGGTGGCTAGATCCTGA
>CALUYU010000064.1 GCA_944325075.1 Candidatus Gastranaerophilales bacterium | reverse complement strand
TGTATCAGATAAAAATAATTTAAAAAATAAAGTAGGTTGGGCTTTCAGCCCAACATTAAAATATTGTTGGGGTAGAACCCCCAACCTACATAAAAACTGCGATGACCTCATCGGGAAAAAGTCGATAAATAGTTCCCCATGTCATCCTGAACTCGTTTCAGGATCTAGCCACCGGCAAAAATGTTCGGCCATTTGCACTCAAAAAACAAATGTTAGGCTGAAAGCCCAACCTACATTGATTCCTGTATCATCTTGCCGGCGGAGCATTGTAATGCAGGGCCTCAGACCCCATTTGCCTCGCAGGGCCGCGTTTACTCTCGCTGAGGTCTTTTCACCATACTATTTATCGCCTCATCGAATTGCATTTACTCTGGCGGAAGTTTTAATAACCCTGGGCATAATCGGCGTTGTTGCCGCTATGACCCTGCCTGTCTTAACTGCTAAATTTCGTAAGATACAAACGGTAAACTTGCTGAAAGCAAATTATTCGATTTTAAATACTGCAATTAATAATGCATCTGTTGAATATGGAACAAACATAGATGATTGGCCAATTCTTGGAGCTGAAGGTTATGAGCGTTCTTTATACTTTGCAGAGCATTACATTGCTCCATATCTAAAGGTTATAATAAATTGTAAAAATATTTCAAATACTGATGACGTATGTTCTCATACTTTGGCTCCAATGACATCAACTTTTCCGGAGCCATTTAGCTTCAAAAAATCAAATGGGTTTGCAACAATGCTTTTGGCAAACGGCAGTATTATAAGTGTTAGGGTATGGGAAAATTACATTGATGACAGACCTACTCGCGTACATATATTTATCGATATTAATGGTCTCCGTGGTCCTAATATTCAAGGGATAGACGGTTTTCTCGTTGAACTTGGCGGTTCGGATCATAATAAGACATATAATAAATTTTTGCCATATGGATATAGTAGTACTAGAAATCGTTCTGTTTATATTGGTAATACTACAGAAGAAGGTGAAGATGGAAATGGTTGTAATTCAACCCGCGGGAATGGCAATCTTTGTTTTGCTTTGATATTGCATGACGGCTGGGAAATAAAGAGTGATTATCCATGGAAATAAATATTCGTGACGCATAATATTGTAATCCATCATGCGCAATATTAAAGCACTTTAAGTTATGAGATTTAAATTTCAAAGTGTGACTTGAAAAATATAAGAAATAGTATATAATAAAAGAAAAAGGAGGTAGATATATGAGAAAGTCAAGTATAGTACGGAATACGGGGGGGGGGGGGGAACGAACCTCAAGGGAGACAAGGGTTTTTGTTAAAAATACCTTTCTTCAAATTTTTCTCCAAATCAAAGTTTTCTGTATCAGATAAAAATAATTTTAAAAACAATGTAGGTTGGGCTTTCAGCCCAACATTAAAATATTGTTGGGGTAGAACCCCCAACCTACATAAAAACAGCGATGACCTCATGGGGAAAAAGTCGATAAATAGTTCCCCATGTCATCCTGAACTCGCAGCTCCTCTTGTTACCGACGAAAAGGAGGCTTACAAGGGAGGGTGCTCGCAGAGTATTTCAGGATCTTTCCACCGACAAAAATGTTCGACTATCTGCACACAAAAATCTAATGTTGGTCAAGTATGCCTAACCGACTTTGATTTTAATGCTATTTCTTATGCATCTTGGAAAACGACGCGTCATGTAAGAGGGGACTTAGTCCCCGCGTTTACGTTGGCAGAGGTTTTTTCACTACACTACCACTCGCCTCGCAAGGTTGCATTTACACTTGCAGAAGTTCTAATAACCCTTGGCATAATCGGTGTTGTGGCGGCGATGACACTGCCGGCTTTAACCCCAAAAATTAAGTATAAAGAACTTGAAATCCAATATAAGGTTGCATCAAATTTAATTCATAATGTTGTAAGTTATTTTCATTCACAAGATTATATTGTATCAGAGAATATATATTGCACTGCTAATAAATCGGACATAGCTGCTGAATGCATAGGAAAATATAGAATTTTTTCTGAATTTCTTTCGGAAGCCTTTATCGCGGTTCGGGCGCTTAACAAAAATGGCGGCGGATATTATGCTAACAATAAATATTATAATTTTAGCGGAAATGAAAAATTCGACGACGGGTTACTTAATGACGGATATATGGAATTAAATAATGGTATGAGTGTTATCATTGAATCCGGCACAACATCTTCTCATCCAATTATATTTTTTGATCTTAACGGTATAGATAATAGGCCTAATCGTATGGGGTATGACACTTTTGCGTTTGTTATAGATAAAAATGACAGAGTTTGTCCTCTTGGTTCTCCTGCTTGCACTTCAAGAATTCAGTACGCAGAAACTACAACTGACTATAAGAAAAGCAGGTTATGTAATCCTTCTTCAAATGGTCAGACAAATGGTATTTCTTGCAGCTATTTTGCCAGTATTGATAAAGATTTTTTTAAAAATTTAAAGTGAGTAAAATAAAATTTATAACAAATAATAATATATCTTTACATACTGGCAAAAATATATATTTATATTACTTACTATTTGGGTAGTAGTTTTATAAGTTTATTTATATGCGCATTTTCCCTCAAAAATTTATTAACAAATTTATAGTAAATGAAGATAAATTAAGATCAGCACAATGGCTTGAAATTAATGGCTGCCCAAAGTGTGTGGATGCTTCATATAATGGTTATACAGGTGTTAAAATGTATAAATTCCCTACATCTCCTGCACACCGGCGGATTGCATATCCGGATGTTTCAAATAATTTTGAAGCTTTTAAAATGGACATAATTGGTGAGGTTAAGGCTAAAAGCAGGGAACGATTTGGCGGATTAAAAGTATTAAAACTTTTTCTTGATAATTTTTCTACTGCTGCAAAGTGGGATACAAAGTTTAAAATAGATTTACCGGGTCGCGATAAATATGGAAGAGTTCAGTTTGCCAGTTATAATTCTAAAATAGTCACCGGAAACTACCTTTCCAATAATATATATGGATTTCTTTGTGCGTTTATACATATTCCGGAATCTGTGTCAAAATTTATTGCCCGTGTTTATTCAAAAGGTTTTTTAGAGCCTCTGATTAGTGGAAAACTTCCGGATAAAAATGTTCTTAAGTTTTCTGACCCGATAAGCGATCAGGAAGCGATTTCCGCTGGTTATAAAGATTATAAAAAATGGATAGAAAATCAACATTCTTAACTTTTGTGCGGCTTATAAGCAATATATGCAAAAATAAAGCAGGCAATTCCGAATAGAATACCGAATATCATTGTGGTGTGATAAGCATTTAGAAAAGCCGTGTCATAGACCTGACCGTTGTTGAGAAATAATTCTCTGAATGTTTCAAACAGAGTAATAGTCACAGCAACACCTAGAATATTCCCTAAATTTCTCGAAAGTGCAAGAATACCTGATGCAATACCGATTTCTTCTTTTGAAACGCTTGTCATAATTGCGTTATTTGACGGAGACTGGAATAAACCGTTGCCTATCCCCATAATCCCTGAGGCAAGTACTATTTCCCAAAACCGTGTGGTTTTGTCAAATGTCGTAAACATTAAAAGTGCAATTATATAAACGATTGGCCCTGCAAGTGTTAAGTATCTGCTGCCGTATTTACCCGAAAGTCTGCCGCTGATTGGGGCAATAAAGGCAAGCGTTACTGAGTAAGGCAATATTAGGCATCCAGAAATAAGCGCATTTAGTTTTAGAACTTCCTGAAGATAAAATGGCAGGAGTATGCTGTTCGTATACATTGCCATGTATGACGTCATTACACCAAGGTTCCCAAATGTAAACGGTCTGATGTGAAATATTGAAAAATTTATAAGCGGATAGCTTATTTTGTGATCACGAATATAGAACAAGCAGCCGAAAATCAATGTAATTAATCCTAATATAATTATTTTTATAGATGTCCACCCCCACTTGTAGCCTTCTGATATTGCAAGAAGAAGTGCAAACAGACTTATTGTAAAGTAAATAAAACCTTTATAATCAAATTTAATGGTTCTGTGTTTTACGTATACAGGCAGCATTTTCCAGCTGTATACTGCTCCGAGAATTGCGACCGGAATGCAAGGCAGGAAAACCGAATGCCAGCCGAAATAATTTATTAAAAGTCCGCCAAGAGCCGGGCCGCTCATCCCTCCTATTGCAACTATGCACCCGTTTAATCCTAATGCTTTTCCCCGGTTTTCTTTCTGGAAAATCATTGCAATAATTGCTTGAGCGTTTGAAAGCATTATTGATGCCCCAAGCGCCTCAATACACCTAAATGAAATTAGAGAAATGTAATTTGGAGCAAGCATGCTTAAAAAAGCTCCGGCTGCAAAGGTAATATAACCGGTTGTGTATAATTTATTTTTTGGGAATATATCACCGAGTTTGCCAAAAAATGGCAGAAAGACTGTTAAAACAAGCATGTAAGCAATCATAACCCACTGTATCTGCCCCATTGTAACCCCAAGATCAACGGCCATGGGGTATAATGCAAGGTTTACGGTGGTTGAGTCAAGCATAGCAATAAAGTTACCTACTGCTATGATTACAAACATTGTCCACTTAATTCTTGAATCAGTCGTCATAATTCAATTCTACATCAAACAAATTTAGCGGTTACTTTTTTCGGAATCCATAACCTTTGGATATACTTCTTCCGGCCTTTTTGAGAATTTCCTCTGCATATTTTCGGCTTTTTAAAGCATTTTCGCTATAACCTGCTTTATTTGGATAAATTTCATACTTGTTTTTGTATATGGTCGGAGTAACATTTGGCATAATTACATTTGCCCCGCTTTTGAGAGCTAAAATTCTTCCTTCCGGATCAAGTGTTTCCATAGCTGTTGTTGCGGGAATATTTATATTTTCAAGGATAATTCGGGTTATAGCCATAACTTTTAATGCTGTTGTCAAGCTTCCAGGAGGGCATTCTTTAAGCGGAGTTTCGGGGTGCGGAATAAGCGGGCCTATGCCAACCATATCAGCATTAATTTCTTTGAAAAATAAAATATCATCGGCAAGTGATTCAGGTGTTTGATCGGGAAGTCCCACAAGGCATCCTGTGCCAACTTCATAGTCAAGTTCCCTCAGATGCTCTAGACATCTAATTCTGGTATTAATGTCCATGCCGGGATGCATTTTTTTATATAAGTCTTTATCAGTTGTTTCAATTCTCAAAAGATATCTGTCGGCTCCGCAATCTTTAAAGGCTTTATAATCTTCAAAACTTCTTTCACCAATACTTAAAGTTACTGCCGTATCAAATTTTTTTATCCCGGAAATAATCCGGCACAAAATGTCTCTTGAATAATAATCATCTTCCCCGGATTGCAGAACAATTGTCTTATAACCGGCTTCCGCGGCATTCTGAGCACATAAAATAATTTCTTCAGGCATCATACGGTATCTTGATACTTTTTTGTTAGGAGCTCTTAGACCGCAATATTTACACTGTCTTTTACAGATATTTGAAAATTCTATAAGTCCTCTTAGGTGAACTTCATCCCCGGTTTTTTCATGTCTAACCTTATCAGCCAGCGCAAAGAGTTGTTCATTATCACCGGTGTTTTTTAGTATTTCTATTATTTCTTCTCTGCTATACAAAGTTTTCTCCAAGAGATTTTTTTCCACTTCCCTTTACAATTTAGCATTAATATAATACTTTGTACAGCTGATAAGGTATTTTATACTTTTGCCTGAAATGCGCCTTTTAATGTTTTTATTAAAGTAATTATATTTGAGTTGTTTTCCAATCCTGTTATATCCTTAATTAATGCATTGATAAATTCTTCTCTGTACATAAAGCCAAGATGTGACCCATTATTAAGATAAATGGATTTATTTCCGGTATATTTTTTTAGTGTAGCAAGCTGCTGCGAATTTACCAAATAATCATCTAATGTGTGGTAAATTCGGTAGTTATTGTTATTTTTAAGATAATCTGACAGTGAATAAAGGCTTGTGTCATAATTTAGCTCATCATATGCCAGAATTTCATTTCCTAAAATGTATTTTTTCAAATAGTCCTGATAATTCATATTATTAATTTGTTTGTAAATATCCGATTTTTTATTTGTGGCGGTGTTTTCCAGCGTAAAAATTAAATCCGATAGTTTTTGATGCATAATAAACCCCGTGATAAGTTTTGCTTCTTCATCTGAAAACGGGAGAGATTCTAATTTGAAATCAGGGTCATCTTTTCTCTCAAGAAGTTGTATAACTTTTGCTGCTGTTACTGCAACTCGTTCTTTTAAATTGTTTGGATTGTTCTGCCATTCTGCATTACTTTTATCGACTTCTTTCATTGCATACATCAGCTCTATCGGCGGGTTTATTGAAATAAATTTTGTAATATTCAAAGTATTATTTTTATATTCTTTATCTGCAAGAAAAAGTGTTGCAATTGCTCCGAATGAAGTTCCTATAACTACTTTATCCTTAAATTTGCATTTGTATTTATCTTCAAGTTTAGAAATTATTTTTCCTGTCACTGTTTTCAGATAATCTGCATCCCGTCCCGGAACTCCCGGAACATATCCTTCCGGCATACTTTTTACAAATTCCCACTGAAAATTGCTTCCCTGAATGATTACAGAATAACCATGATCATAAAAGAGTTTTGCAAATACAACCGAATGATGGGATTTAATTCCTTCTCCTATAGAAGGATATATTATTGCAACCGGGGAATTTTTTTCTTTCTGCATAATATATCTGAATTTATAGTTCTCTCGATCAGGATCAATATTTACAGATGACGTTTTTATTCTGTTTGCAAAAGATCTGTTCCAGATTGATAATTCTGTCCATATAGAATCGTCTATTCCCGGAAGGTCAAATAGCGCAGTTCTCATTGCATCTATTGTCGGGGTTTGGGGATTATAGTCCTCAAGAATTATGTCTGCCTTAGGTTTCTCATTTTTTAGAATATAACTTCCCTTGCTTATACCTTCTTTGAGTATTTCGTTATAAGCGACCATGTTTTCATCTTCAAATACTTGTGGAAGTTTCACCTGCTGAATTTTTGTCTCTTCTTCATTTTTCACAAGTTCTATTGTTTCTTTCTCCGGTTCTTTAATTAAATCGGCGTGTGTTTCCAATACATCTTTTCTGTCAAGGTTTTTGGCTTTTATGTATCTGTCTACTCCGTATAATTTCTTTAAAATATCATAAGGATCTGCATAATTTGACTCAATCATTTGTGCTAATGGCTGCAAGTATGATGTATTATTAATGGTAAATCCAAGTTTAATAAGTGCAAGAATTGGGGTTCCGATATAGCAGGTTGGGTTTAATGCTGCATCAAGTGCTTTGGCGCATAATCCACGTGGAGTTGTTGACTGCAGTACCGGTACAACCAGATACGGGCCCGACGGGCATTTACACTTTTCAAGCGCTTGATCCATGTTTTCCTGAACCGGTTCCAGATTAAAAAACTTTTTTGCCGGATCAAACATTCCGCCGATACCTAGTGTGGTGTTCGTAAGAAATCTTAATGTTTCGGTTCCTGATGCCTTAAAGTCCTTTTGTATAAGTGAGCTTACAAGTCTTTTGGGATACTCTATATTATTGTAAATACTTTTAAGTCTGTCCATCCCGTATTTAGGCATAATTGAGGCCCATAAAATGTGTGTAGGACGAATTATGACTTTATTAAGCCCGCTGTTAAAATTATACATTTTACGGTTAAAGGTTTCCCATTTGTCATTTCCAAGGTATATATCGCCAAAATCCGGATATTTTGCAAATTCTTCTGTAGATATTTCATCTGCTGTACTTGCGCTGTTTATTTGAAAAAGTAAAAATATTAAAATAATTGAAATTTTTATTATTCTTGTTTTGCCTCGCATATAAAATCCTCTAAAATTATTCTGATGACTTCTAATTTTAGAGGCAGAAATGAAACTGTTACATTACTCTATGCGGCATAGCTTTTTCAGTTATAAAACATTATCGGGCTGTTTAGTATTAATTTTTAGAATCATTTCACAAAATTCCCTTACAGCCCCTTCTCCTCCTTTTTTATTCAGGACAATAATGTTGTCTATAGACTTAATCTTCTCAACAGCGTCAGCCGGACAAGCTCTTAAACCAACATTTGAAAGCGTTTCATAGTCATTGATGTCGTCTCCTATATAGGCTACTTCATCCATCGTAAAACCGTATTCTCGGCAAACTTCTTTAATAAAATCCAGCTTTGCCCAAGTTCCCATTTTAAGAAAATCCACTTTTAATTTTTCTGCACGCCTTTTTACTATTTCTATATTTTCGGATGTTATAATAGCGGTTTTAACCCCTGATTCTCTTAATAATCTTATCCCCATCCCATCCCTGGCGTTAAACTTTTTAAACTCATCGCCTGAAACTGTGTAGTACATCCCTCCGTCTGTCATTGTTCCATCAACATCTGTTGCAAAAAATTTAATCATATTTTTATCTCCATTAATTCTTGTAACTTAATCCCTGATACGTCCTCTGTATTTTTTTAACCCTGAAAATTCTACTGATTTACCGTCTTTGCATGCAATGGTTATTGTAGTTTCTGATTGTTCCAATACCTCAGCTGGACTTCCGTTTAGTGCTGAAATTTTAATCTGGTAAGGATTGATAATTTTAAACGAATTCTCAATCTGTATGTATGTTGGAAGAAAAGGGTGAAAAGCCCTAACATGGGCGCAAATTTCTTCTGCTGTCTCCTTTTTGAAATTGAGTGTCATATCTTCCGGGCGAACATTACCAAAATATGAAGCTTTCTCCTCATCCTGGTCAGTTGGCTCAACACATCCTTTTTTCAACTTTTCAAGAAGTCTTGCACACAAAAGTCTTGCTCTAAAAACAGTTTTATTTTTCAGCTCTTTTCCGGTGTCACCTTCAAGTATTTCTATTTTATCTTGAGCCAGAATCGGACCTTGATCAAAATTTTCAGTCATTAAGTGAAATGTTATCCCGGAAAATTTTTCTCTGTGCCAAATTGTCTGTAAATAAGGATTTGGACCTCTGTATGCTGGCAATAATGATGGATGTACATTAATTGTTCCGACTGAAGGAATGTTATATGTTTCCTTTGATAATTTTTCTTTCCAGGTACCGACAAGTACTATATCTGCATTTAATTTTACAAGAAGATTCCTAAATTCCTCAGAATTTGCTGATTTTAACTTAATGTCATTAAGTTTGTGTTTTTTAATTAAAGTTAAATCAGGAGAACTTTTAAAAAAATCATGCAAAAGCAGTTTAAACTTAGAGTATATTAAGTTTTCATACCGAAAAATCCCGACAATATCCGCATCGGCAAGCATAGCTCCCCGAATAAGATTTGCCAGCATTTCACCTTTTCCAAGTATTACGACTTTCATATTACTCCTGTCCTGTTCCGGAATATCAGGTTATTCCTTATCCTTGTGAATTGAATTGTTTTTAAAAAATTCTTTAACCTTGTCAGAAAGTGAAATATTCTGCAATGTCATATGATATCTGTGCAAAAGTGCTATGTTTTCATTTTCTTCAAGCAGGTCACGCTGAGGAATTCTGGTTGAATTCTTAACTTTTTCAAATTCACTTGGCACATTTTTCATCATAACTCTTTCAATAATCTGGTCGATATCACTTCCTCCGACCCCGTATCTTGAAGCAATTTCAGAAGTTGTTGCACCTTGCGGAAGCTTATAGAGCCAGTTTACCGTAAGCACATCTCCCGCGGACACCGAATGAACACCTCTTTGGTGTGGAGTATACATAATATCTGTTTTGTATGGGCTGTGACCTAAGCCGATTGCATGGCCTATTTCGTGTAAAATTGTGTGATAGACTTCACTTTCATCCGCATAATCAGCATGAATTAATCCATCAGTAAGACCGATTGCAACTTCCGCTCCAAAGAGTCTGTTATTGTTGTCATAGCTAAAATAGCAATGTCCTAAAGCTTTTCTTTCAACGCGTTTCCAATCAATATTAACATTTGAGTCCAGAAGATTTGTTACAACAGTAAAGGAGACTCTGCCTCTTGTTGCCCTTTGCCATTCATCAAGTGCTTTGCGCACAAGTGAATTATATTTGTAATCCTGACCTTGTTTGGTATAGAACTTCATCGGTGCAATATAGACTTTTAGCGGCATAAAAGTCCAGCGCATTAATCTTCCGTTCTTTAAAGATTGAGAAACATATGTTTTATTCTGCATATTTTTATTGTATAATAAAAAATGAAAAATGTGTATCTGACCATGTCATCTTCAGTAAACAGAAAATGATGATATGTAAGCAAACGATTAGGAGGAAAAGAGAATGAATATAATGCAAATTATGAAGCAGGCTCAGAATGTACAGGCAAAATTAAAGTCCACTCAGGAAGAACTTGCTAAAATGGAAATTATTGGAGAATCAGCCGGAGGAGCGGTAAAGGTTACTTGTGACGGCCAGGGAAAGTTTAAATCAATTAAACTCAGTCCGGAAGCAATTAATTCAGAAAATCCGTCTTCAGTAGATTCCGATACGATTGAAATGCTTGAGGATATAATTTCAGCGGCAATAAACCAGGCAAGTGATAAGGCTGCAAAAGAAATGGAAGCTAAAATGAAGCAGGCAACCGGCGGATTAAACATTCCGGGATTATTCTAATGATCTATCCAAAGGCAATAGCAGCATTGATAGAGCAGTTTCAAAAATTCCCTTCAATCGGGCCAAAGTCGGCTCAGAGGATGGCATTTTATCTGCTTAGAATGCCGGAGGGGGAAGTAAAAAAGTTTGCTCAGTGTATACTTGAGGCAAAGGCTAATACAAGGACTTGTGAGATATGTTATAACATATCATCCACAAGCCCTTGTGAAATTTGCCAGTCATCGTCGCGTGATAAGTCGACTATATGTGTTGTTTCGGAGACAAAGGATCTTATCGCAATAGAAAAGACGAATGAATACAGAGGGTTGTACCATGTGCTGCAGGGCTTAATATCTCCTATGGATGGAATTGGAGCTGATGATATCAGAATAAAGGAACTTCTAACCCGGCTTACGGATGAGAACGTTAAAGAGGTTATACTTGCATTAAGCCCGTCAGTAGAGGGCGAGGCGACAAGTTTGTATTTGAGTAAACTCATAAAGCCTTTTGGAATAAAGATAAGCCGGATAGCATTTGGGCTTCCGGTTGGAGCGGACTTAGAGTATGCGGACGAGATAACTATCGCAAAGGCAATAGAAGGTCGTCGTGAAATATAAAATATCTTGGTTATTGACAAGATGTTCTGTTTTTCATAATATAAATATTAGCTCGTAAACGGGCTACAAATTTCGCAAGATTTGATAATTGAATATATGGCATGTGGTACTCTGCCGAACAAAACGATTGAGTATCGTTTTGTGAGAGGTGGTAGACACGCCTCAAATCTGAAAG